>JBHELS010000287.1:0-3153 GCA_046263015.1 Burkholderiales bacterium
TGCCCGCGAAATCCACGTCGATGAAGTCGCCATCCGGCGTCTCCCAACGCTCGCGCTCAAGGGACACGCCGGGCGCGGGCCGCAGCGCGGCGGCGATCGTTTCGAGATGGCCGATCAATGCAGGAACTTGGGTGGCGGCTCCGCAGTCGCCGGCTGCTGCTTCTCTACCGGCGCGGGTGAGGCGTGGTGCACGATCATGCGCCAGCCGGCAGCGGTGCGCAGATAGACATTGGTGGCGAGGACCGGCACGGGCCCGGCATCCCCCTGCGGCTCGCCGGGAAGGACGAAATTCTCATGCACGCTATGCACGGCAAGCATCATGCCGCTGATCGCCACCTGGTTCGCGATATGGAGCCGCGCGCGCGGGCCGCCGGAGAAGATGCGGGCCCAACTTTCTCGGATCTGCTCGGGCCCGGTAAGGCGCGGCCCGGTGGGATGGATGCACAGGATCTCTTCATCCTCGGCCCACACCGCCATCATGCCGTCGAGGTCGCAACGCTCGAGCGCTTCGTAGAATGCGTTTTCCGCATCCTGCGCCGTGGGAAAAATTCGCGTGGTCATAGGCGTGCCACCTCCGCGAGGACGCTCTCGACGGTGATCTCACGCATGCAGCGAAAATGGCCGAGCGGACACTCGCGCTCGTAGCACGGACTGCACTCCGGTTTCAGCCACAACACGCGCGAGCGGCCGGGCTGCGGCGGCGTCTTGTCCGGGCTCGATGAGCCGAAGAGCGCGACCAGCGGTCGTGCGAGCGCCGCCGCGACATGCATCAGGCCTGAGTCGTTGCTGACGACGAGTTCGGCGCCGGCGATGAGGTCGATCGCCTCATCGAGGGTGGTACGCCCGACCAGGTTTTTGCCGGCGATCGCCGCTGCCGCGTCGGCGTCGTTCGCCGAGCCTAAAAGGACGACCTGCTTTTCCAGGCGCGCGGCGAGCTCGCCGAAATATGGCCAGCGCTTAGCCGGGCCGTACTCCGCTCCGGGGCAGAGCGCCACGTACGGTGCTTCGAGAGCGAAGCGCGCGCGCGTGGCGGAGACTTGTGCCGGCTCGACGCGCAGCCGCGGCTGCGGCAGCGGCGATCCCGGCTTTGCGTCCGGCGGCTCGGCGAGCCGGGCATAATGCTCGCGCATCGCATCGGCGCCGTTGCGGTACAGACGGTTCAGCAATCCGTAGCGCGCTTCGCCGACGTAACCGCTGCGTAGCGGAATGTCTGCGAAGAAGGGCACGAGCGCCGCTTTCCAGCTGTTGGGCAGTACGATCGCTTGCGCGTAGCGCCGTCGCTTCAGTGCCCGGCCGAGGCGCCAGCGTTGCCCGAGGTGCAGCGCGCCGTGGCGAAAAGGCGCGGTGATCACCTCGTCGACCTCGGGCATGCGCCGCGCGAGCGGCGCGACCCACTCCGGCGCGAGCACATCGACCTCGACGTCCGGCTTCTTTTCCCGCAGGCGCGCGAGGAGCGGTTGCGCCATCAGCGCATCGCCGATCCAATTGGGCGCGACCACCAGGATTCTCGACACCGGGCCTTCAGTGTCCCTTGACCGGTGCGCCTCTGTAAACGTAGAGCGTCCCGCAGTAGGGGCAGCGCGACTGGCCTTCCTTGGCGACGTCGAGGAAGACGCGCGGATGCCGTGACCAGAGCGGCGCACCCGGCAGCGGACAGTGAAGCGGCAATTGTTTCTCGTTAACCTCGACCTCTTTCGCCGTGTCGGGACTCATTTGCCTTTGCCCTTCACTGCCGTTAGCCAGGCGCGGCGCTTTTTGTCTTTGCCGGTGACGACGTCGAAGAATGCGGTTTGAATCGCCTTCGTAACGGGCCCCGCTTTTCCCTCGCCGATCTGGCGCCCGTCGAGCTCGCGGATCGGCGTCACCTCCGCCGCCGTGCCGGTGAAAAACGCTTCGTCCGCGATGTAGACGTCATCCCGGGTGAGGCGCTTCGCCCGCACCTCGTAGCCGAGCTCGGTGGCGAGGTCGATCACGGAGGAGCGTGTGATGCCGGTGAGCGCTGAAGTGAGCTCGGGCTCGTAGATGCGTCCATCCTTGACGATGAAAATGTTTTCTCCGGCGCCCTCGGCGACGAAGCCGTCGACGTCGAGCAGCAGCCCCTCGTCGTAGCCGTGCTGCGTCGCCTCCAGCGTCGCCAGCACCGAATTGGGGTAGGTGCCCGACATCTTGGCACGCGCCATGGTCACATTGATGTGATGGCGCGCGTACGACGCGGTCTTCACCAGGATGCCCTTCGAGAGCGCCTCGGGGCCGAGATAGGCGCCCCAGGGCCAGGCGGCGATGGCGACGTGCACCTTGGCGCCGATCGGCGAGACCCCCATCTTTTCGGAGCCGTAGAAGGCGATCGGGCGGATGTAGCAAGCCTCATGGCCGTTTTCTCGCACCACCTCCAGCTGCGCCTCCATCAGCCGCTCGCGGGTGAAAGGAAGCTTCATCATGTAGATATGCGCCGATGCGAACAGGCGCTCGGTGTGCTCCTTCAGGCGGAAGACGGCGGTGCCGATGGCGGTCTTATAGGCGCGCACGCCCTCGAATACCGCGAGGCCGTAGTGCAGCGAATGCGTCAGGACATGGGTGGTGGCCTCGCGCCACGGCACGAGCTTGCCGTCGTACCAGATCCAGCCGTCGCGGTCGGCCATCGAGAGCGGCCCGCGCGGCCCTTTCTTGCCCTGCGCCATTCGATGTCTCCCTGGGACTGAAGCGCCGCATTCTAAGGCGTCGCAACGCGCGCACAATCGTTTAAACGATTAGCTAATAAGTTAATATTTAGACGATGACCGCGGATCGGGTTTTCGATGCCCTCGCGTCCGCTGCGCGCCGGCAACTGCTGCGCGAGCTCGCTCAGGGCGAGCGCACCACGAGCGAGCTCGCCGTGCAGCTCGCGGTCAGCGCACCGGCGGTCTCGCGCCACCTCTCGCTCCTTGAACACGCCGGCATCGTCACCAGCCGGCGCCAAGGCCAGCGGGTTATGTATGGCCTTGTACGCGACACCCTGATGGAAGCGCTCACTAGCCTTGCGGCCGAGTTGGCCGGGGGCGCCGCCCCGCCGCGGGGTCGCAAACCGCGGGAAGCGATCTAGGCATTTAAATTGCGGCGAGCCGAGGGATGCGTCCCACGCGGCCCAGAACCTGGTTCATGCGCTTCGCCAAGTGG
>JBHELS010000288.1:0-3673 GCA_046263015.1 Burkholderiales bacterium
CGTGCGCTTCGTGCACGAGCGAGGACTGACGCGCAAGCGCGAGATCACCGTCGAGACGCTGGGCGGTCTCATCCGGCCGCGGCTCGAAGACGACGGCGAGGTGAGCGTGGACATGGGCCGGCCGCGCTACAGCGGCCGCGAGACGCTGAATATCGCGGGCGAGCAGGTGGCGGTCGCGATCGTGTCGATCGGCAACCCGCACGCGGTGCAAACGGTGCCCGATGTCGCGCTCGCGCCGGTGACCACGCAGGGACCTCTGATCGAGCGGCACGCGCGTTTTCCGCAGGGTGTGAACGCGGGCTACATGCAGGTGCGCGACGCGCATCGCATCGCGCTTCGCGTATGGGAACGCGGCTCGGGCGAGACGCTTTCATGCGGCACCGGCGCCTGCGCCGCGGTGGTGGCCGGCATCGCCGAGCGAGCGCTCGCGTCGCCGGTGCGCGTCGAGACGCGCGGCGGCGCGTTGACCATCACTTGGCCGGGCGGCGACAATGCGGTGCTGATGAAAGGCCCGGCCGAAACCGTTTTCGACGGTACGCTGGAAATAAAAGAGCCATGAACGCCGACGATCTCGCCCGATTTTTGCGCGCCAATCCGCAGTTCTTCGAGCATCATCCCGATCTTCTCGAGGCGATCCATGTGCCGCACCCGTACGGCGGCCGTGCCATTCCGCTCGCCGAGCGCCAGGCCGTTGCGCTGCGCGAAAAAGCCCGCGGGCTCGAGAGCCGCCTGGCGGACCTCCTCGCCAATGGCACGCAGAACGACGCCATCAGCGAAAAGGTGCATCGCCTGGCGGTGGCCCTCGTAGCCGCGGGCGATTTCCCGTCGCTCATGCGCTCGCTCTACTTTCATTTGCGCGAGGATTTCGCGGTGCCGCACGTCGCGCTTCGGATCTGGGGAAAGGCGGTGCCCGCGGATTTCGAGGAGGCGACGCCGGTCGGCGTGCGCGAACGCGACCAGGCGGGGCTCATGGGCGCGCCACAGTGCGGCCCGGCGCAGGGCAATGCGTTTACCGGCTGGTTTGGCGCCGCGGCGGAGCACCTGCGCTCGCTTGCCCTAGTACCGCTCGGCGAGACGAGCGTCTTCGGTCTTCTCGCCATGGGGAGCGAAGATGCCAAACGCTTCTACCCGGAAATGGGAACGCTTTATTTGCGGCGCATCGGCGAGCTGTGCGCCGCCGGGGTCGCGGCGCGGCTGTAGTGGATGCCAAGCACGCCGAAGACTATCTCGCGTCACTGAAGCACCAGCGACGGCTCGCACCCGCGACGCTCGCCAATTACGGCCGCGCACTCGACGTGCTGCTCACGCTGCGCGAGGGCCGGTCGCTTGCGGAAATGGAGCCTGCCGAGGTGCGCCGCGCGGTCGCGGTGCTGCACGCGAAGGGCCTGTCGCCGCGCACGCTCGCGCTCGTGCTTTCCGCCTGGCGCGGCTGGTTCCGGTGGCTCGCCCGCCATCGCGGCTTTGGCGCGAATCCCATCCTCGGCATTCGCGCACCTAAGGCCGGGCGCCCCCTGCCCAAGGCGCTCTCGGTGGAAGCGACGCAGCGGCTGCTCGACGCCGAATCGCAATCCTCGCCCTCGGCGCTTCGCGATCGGGCGATGTTCGAGCTCCTTTATTCATCGGGCTTGCGACTCGCAGAGCTCGTCTCGCTCGACGTTGCCGACGGCCGCGTAGATCTGCGCCAGGCCGAGGTCACGGTCACCGGCAAAGGCTCCAAGACGCGCACCGTGCCGATCGGCGCCAAGGCGCGCGAAGCGCTTAGCGCTTGGCTCGCCGTGCGGGCCGAGCTCGCGAAACCGGGCGAGAAAGCGCTTTTCGTCGGCGCGCGCGGCGCACGCATCTCGCGCGCGGTGGTTGGCGAGCGGCTCGCAGCGTGGGGGCGTCGAAGCGGTCTCGCGGAGCGCGTGCATCCGCACATGCTGCGGCACTCCTTCGCCACCCACATGCTGCAGTCCTCCCAGGACCTGCGCGCGGTGCAGGAGTTGCTCGGCCACGCGAGCATCTCCACCACGCAGATCTATACCCACCTCGACTTCCAGGCACTCGCGAAGGTCTACGACGCGGCGCATCCGCGCGCTCGCAAGAAATGATTCATCTGAAGCCTGGGCGTGAGAAGTCGCTGAAGCGCCGCCACCCGTGGATCTTTTCCGGTGGCATCGAGCGCGTCGCCGACAACCCCGGGCGGGGCGAAACGGTCGATGTGCGCGATGCGAACGGCCAGACGGTGGCGCGCGCCGCTTACAGTCCCGACTCGCAGATCCGCGCGCGCGTCTGGACGTTCGACGCGGCGGAGGAGATCGACGCCGCTTTCTTCCGCCAGCGGCTCATGCAGGCGCTCGCATTGCGCGAAGGCCTTCCCGCCGCGAAGCGCGGCAACGCACTGCGGCTGGTGCACGCCGAGTCCGATGGGCTGCCGGGGCTGGTCGTGGACCGCTATGCCGATGTGCTGGTCGCGCAGTTCCTCGCCGCAGGTGTCGAGCGCTGGCGCGGCCCGATACTCGACGCGCTCGCCGAGCTGAGTGGCTGCTCGGCGATCTTCGAGCGCTCCGACGCCGAGACGCGCAAGCTGGAAGGCCTCGAGCCGCGCTCTGGCTTCGTGCGCGGTAACCGCGCCGCCTCGCGCTGCCCGATCATCGAGTACGGCCTCAACTTCACGGTCGACGTCGAGCAGGGGCAGAAGACCGGCTTCTTTCTCGATCAGCGCGAAAACCGGCAGCACGTGCGCGCGCTCGCTGCGGGACGCGAAGTCCTGGATGGATTTTGTTATACCGGCGGCTTCGCCCTCAATGCGCTCGCCGGGGGCGCAACGCGCATCGTCGCGGTGGAGAGCTCGGCGCCTTCGCTCGAAGTGGCGCGTGAAAACCTGGCTGCCAATGCACTCGATGGCTCGCGAGTCGAATTCGTGCACGCGGATGCGTTCGCTTACTTGCGGCAGTTGCGCGACCGTGCCGCGCAGTTCGACCTGGTGATCCTCGATCCACCGAAATTCGCGCCAACCGCCGCGCAGGCGAAGAATGCGGCACGCGCCTACAAGGACATCAACCTCCTCGCGCTCAAGCTGCTGCGCCCGGGCGGGCTGCTCGCCACGTTTTCCTGCTCGGGCGGCGTCGACGCGGCGCTCTTCCAATCGATCGTCGCCGGCGCCGCGCTCGACGCGGGTGCGCGGGCCAAGATCGTCGAGCGCTATGGCGCGGCCGCGGACCATCCTGTGGCGCTCGAATTTCCGGAGGGCGAGTACCTCAAGGGATTCCTGATCCTCAAAGGCTAAAATCGGCGCCATGGAAGAAGCGAACATGGTCCCCGTGACGATCCTGACCGGATTTCTCGGCAGCGGAAAAACCACCCTTCTGAACCGCATCCTGCAGGAAGAGCATGGGCACAAGATCGCGGTGATCGAGAACGAGTTCGGCGAAGTCGGCGTCGACAACGCCATCATCGAGAAGTCCGACGAGCAGATTGTCGAGATGAATAACGGCTGCATCTGCTGCACGGTGCGCGGCGATCTCATCCGCATCCTCGGCTCGCTCAAGGAAAAGCGCGATCAGGGGGCGCTCAAGTTTGACCGCATCGTGATCGAGACCACCGGCATGGCCGATCCCGGGCCGGTGGCGCAGACGTTCTTCACCGACGAAGAAATCGGCAACTATTACCTGCTCGATTCCATCATCACGCT
>JBHELS010000289.1:0-4888 GCA_046263015.1 Burkholderiales bacterium
GCACGGCCGAAGTCGCGGCCGTGGTGCGGCTGTGCGCCGAAGAAGGCATGGCGATCGTTCCACAAGGCGGCAACACCGGCCTCTCGGGTGGCTCGGTGCCGACCGGCGCCGGCCGCGAGCTCGTGCTCGCGCTCGGGCGGATGAATCGCATCCGCGCGATCGACCGGCTGAACGATACGATGACCGTGGAGGCAGGCTGTGTGCTCGCGAACGTGCAGCGCGCGGCCGAAGAGGCGGGCCGCTTGTTCCCTCTGTCGCTTGCCGCCGAAGGCACGAGCCAGATTGGCGGCAACCTCTCGACCAATGCCGGCGGCGTCAACGTACTTCGCTACGGCAGCGCGCGCGAGCAGGTACTCGGACTCGAGGTGGTGCTCGCCGACGGCCGGGTCTGGAACGGCTTGCGCGGCCTGCGCAAGGACAACACCGGCTACGATCTGAAGCAGCTCTTCCTCGGCTCCGAAGGAACGCTCGGCATCATCACCGCGGCGGTCCTGCGGCTGCGTCCGAAGCCGAGCGCGACCTGTACCGCGTGGATCGGCCTCGAGCAGGCGCAACAGGCGATCGAGCTCCTTTCCTTTCTGCGCGAGCGGCTCGGCGAGCGCCTGAGCGCCTTCGAGCTCCTGTCGCGAAATTGCGTCGACGCAGTGCTGGCGTTCGCGCCGGGAACGCAGGATCCGCTCGCGACCCCGCATGCCTGGTCGGTCCTCGTCGAGATCGCCGACAGTGCCGAGGAGCGCATGCTTCGCGAGCAGGTTGAACAGGCGCTCGCCGACGCGGCCGAAGCGGGCGCGCTCGCCGACGCCGCGCTCGCGCAAAGCGGCGAGCAGGCACGCGCCCTCTGGCGCATCCGCGAGAGCGTGCCGGAAGCGCAGTTCACGAACGTCAAGCACGACATCTCGGTGCCCGTCTCCAGGGTCGCCCACTTCATCGAGCGCGCCGACGCGCGCCTTGCGGCGCGCTATCGCGATCTGCGCGTGTATGCGTTCGGACATGTCGGCGATGGCAACGTGCATTACAACGTGGGTCCCGAGCGGCTGGTGGCCGAGCGGGCGGCAGTCAATCGCATCGTGTACGACACGGTGGCCGAGCTCGGCGGCTCGATCTCCGCCGAGCATGGCCTTGGTCAGCTCAAGCGCGAGGAGATCCGCGCGCACAAATCCGCGCTCGAGCTCGAGCTCATGCGCTCGCTCAAGCGGGCGCTCGACCCACGAGGGCTGCTCAATCCCGGCAAGGTGCTCTAGCGGCTGCGCCGCAGCGTGAGCGGCACGCTGTGAGCGCCGGCCTGCAGTTCGCCGACGATGCGGGCGCCCTCGACCCGACCGTGAAAGCTGCCGCGCGGCGATTGCCAGGCGATCTCGGCGCCGCGCAGAGTAGCGCCGGTCGCGCCTTCGACCTCGATCTCCTGGTAGTTCTGATCGATGCGCAGGCGCAGGTTCTCCGCGCTCCAGGTACCGCGGACCTCCGCCGGCACGATCCAGAGGTAGAGCGTGCTCTCCTCGCCCTGACCGGGATGCGGGCCTTTGAGGCGCAGCGTTTCGGTGCGATCGGGCCGCCAGCCGGCCATGCGAAAGGCATGCGAAACGATGCGCGTGCCCGGCTTCAGAGTCTTCAAAAATCGCGGCTGCAACTCGCCGATGAGCTGCGGCAGGAGATAGACCGTGACGATGCTCGCCTTCGAAAAATCGGCGGAGAGCACATCGCCCTGGACGAAACGCACGCGCGCGGCGACCCCCGCGCGCCGCGCGTTTTGCCGGGATGTCTCGACGAGGCCTCGGTCGAGCTCGATACCGAGACCGCGCGAGCCGAATCGCTCGGCCGCCGTGATGACGATGCGGCCGTCCCCCGATCCGAGATCGACGACCAGGTCCTCAGGCCCCGCGCCGGCCAGCTCAAGCATGCGCACCACGACCTCGTCGGGCGTGGCGATGAAGGGCACGCGCCAGTCGTTTTCGTCCGCGAGCGCGGCCAGCGCGATCGTGGCGAGAAACGAGGCGATCAGCGTTCGCACCGACCGAAGGTAGCGGAAAAAAGCCGGGTTTCGGCCGGGCGCGTGGTCGGTCTGGAGCTTACTTCTTGGTCGTGTCGCTCGTGGCCTGGTCGCTCTTCGCCTTGCCCTTGCTCGACTTGGCTTTCGCTTTGCGCTCGCCCTTCGACTTCTTCTTGCCTTTGCTCATCGAGCTCGGCGCGGACGTGCCGTCGTTCTTGGGGGCGGGCGTCTGCGCAAAGGCGGTGATCGCGAACGCCGAGGCGATAAGCGTGACAAGCAGCTTCTTCAGCATCGGGAAATCTCTCCTAGTCGTGTCAATGACGATCCGGTGCGGATCCATGGCGAGAAACGCGTCGCCCCGCGGCCGGTTGACACGCCGGGCATAATCGTCGGCAGAACATGAGGCTGGAAGCGTTTCGCGGCGCCCTGCCGCGAGGAGAACTCTGGATCTTCGGCTACGGATCGCTGATGTGGTCGCCCTGCTTCGCCTATCGCGAGAAGCATCTCGCCCGTGTGCACGGCTACCACCGGGCGCTTTGCATCCTGTCGACCCGCTACCGGGGCACCCGCCGCAAGCCCGGCCTGGTGATGGGCCTTTGCCGAGGTGGCTCGTGCTGGGGCATGGCATTCCGCATCCCGTCGGCGCAGGTCGGGCGGTGCCTCGCGCGGCTATGGCACCGTGAGATGCCCCGGCGCGTCTACGAGCCGCGTCTGGTGGCGGCGCGCTTAGCCTCCGGGCGCACGGTCCGGGCGCTCGCATTCGTCGCCGATCCGGACCATCCTTCCTACGTCCGGGAGCTCGACCTCCACGGCCGTGCACGGCTCGTCGCCCAGGGTATCGGCCAACGCGGCCCTTGCGTCGATTACATCCGCCATACGCTCGACCATATGCAGGACGTGGGTGTACGCGACCCGCACCTCGAGCGGGTGTTGGAAGCGGCGCTCAACCTGCAGAGCCGAGCGCCTCGCGCATGCGCTGCAACGCCGCCCGCAGGCGCCCGCGCTGCGTCCCGAAGTTCAGTCTGACGAAGCGGGGCGCGCCGAACTGGGCGCCGGGCGAGAGGGCCACGCCGTGCCGCAGGAAAAGCTCATGCGCATCTTCCGCGGCGAGCGAGGAGCAATCGATCCAGGCGAGGTAGGTGGCCTGCACGCGCGCCATCGGCAAGGGCAGCTCGGACTCGACGAGATCTCGGTTCGCGCGGAGATAGTCGATCTGCTCGGCGAGCCAGCCGTCGCCTTCGCGCAGCGCGGCGAGCGTCGCCGCATAGCCAAACACCGATGGCGAAGGCAGCACGTGCGCGCGCACATCCATCGACATCGCCTCGCGCAGATCGGGATCCTCGATGATGGCCCAAGCGCAGCCCGCGGCCGGGATGTTAAACGCCTTGTTCGCCGACATGAGCGTCACCGTGCGCCGCGAGACCTGCGGATCGAGGCTCGCGATCGGCACATGCCGCGCCGCTCGGTCGAGCACCAGGTCGCAGTGGATCTCGTCCGAGACAATGACGCAGCCTTCGGTCACTTCGGCGAGGCGCGCGAGCTCGTCGCGGCAAAATACCGTGCCGCCGGGATTCTGCGGATTGCAGAGGTAAAGAAGTCGCGTCTTCGGCGCGCGCGCGGCGTGCAGACGATCGAGATCGAATACCCAGCGGCCGCGCTCGAGCACCAAGGGAACCTCGCTGTGCGCGCGCGGAGCGAGTTCGAGCGCGCGCTTGAAGTGCTGGTAGAGCGGCGTCGGCAACAGCGCATGCTGATCGGGCGCGAGGAGCCGCCGCGCGCTCGTGTGAAGCGCCGGCACGACGCCCGGCAAGAAAACGATCCACGCCGGATCGACCCGCCAGCCGTAGCGGCGGCCGAGCCGCTCGACGATCGCGGCGCGCAGCTCTTCGGGCGGCGCGGTATAGCCGAAGACGCCGTGGTCAGCGCGGGCGCGCAGCGCCGCGAGCACCGCCGGCGGCGCGCGGAAATCCGTATCGGCGACCCAGAGCGGGATAACATCCGGGCCGTAGCGATCCCAGCGCAGGCTCCAGGACCCCGCACGGTCGACCGGCGCGTCGAAATCTATTTTTTCTGCGGCCGCGAGAGCTCGTCCTTCTCGAGACTGTCCTGGTCCTGCTCCTCCTCGGGCGCCGCCTGGTACGGGTCCTCCTCGAGCCGGTTCATGCTGTCATCGACGTCCTCGGTCGTCGTCGCCCGCGCTTCGGCCTGCAGCCTTTGCGGGAAGCTCGTCGCGATGGACGGTACGAACATGACGATGGCGATGGCGATGCACTGCAGCACCATGAACTCGAACATGCCCTTGTAGATCGTACCGAGCGACCATTCCTTCACCACCTGCTTCAGGTAATACGCGGACATCGCGACCGGCGGCGAAAGGTAGGCGGTCTGCATGGTGACGGCGACCAGCGCGCCGAACCACACCATGAAAAGCTCCGGCGGGATGCCGAAGCTTTGCGAGAGCGCAGGCTTCAGCGCGTCGACCACCGGGTAGAAGATGGGCAGGAATACAAGAATGATCGCCGGCCACTCGAACGGCCAGCCGAGCAGGAATAGCAGCATGACGACGAAGCCAAGCATCATGAGCGGCGGCACCGGCAGCGAAGTCATGGCATTCGTCACCCAATCGGCCGTGCCCATGCGCGCAAACACCGCGCCGAAGATGTTGGAGGTCACCGCGAGCAGCAGCACCATGCTCGACGTGGTCGTCGCGCTGATCACCGCCTGCTTCAGGGCGGCGAAAGTCAGCCGCCGGTAGGCGACCGCGAGTATCAGCGCGCCTAACGCGCCGACGCCCGAAGCCTCGGTCGGCGTCGCGAGGCCAGCCAGGATCGAGCCGAGCGTAGCGGCGATCAGCAGCGCGAGCGGCAGTACGCCGATCACGACTTCACGCAAGATGGCGTA
>JBHELS010000290.1:0-2949 GCA_046263015.1 Burkholderiales bacterium
CGCTTCGTCGCCCGAGGTGTACTCGAGGTCGAACTTGGCCTTGGTCGCTTCCGCGATCAGCGCCGGGTCTTTGATCGTGGCGGCAAAGGCTTCGCGGTAGGCCTTGACGATGTCGGCGGGCGTCTTCGGCGGCAGCACGTAGGGCCGTGCTACCACCTCGGGCGCGGAGCGTAGCGCCATGATCGCCTTGGCGCGCGGATTCGCGGCGAAGCTCTCGTCGACCGGCAGCTTCTCGACACCCGGCTCGGTCGAACGCGCACGGATCACCGGGTGCACCAGACCACGATCGATGAACTGTCTTAGCGACGTGTAGGAGCCGGCGCGGCCGTCGACTTCCTTCCTCTCCACCGCCAGCATGATGTCGGCGCTCGATGAATAGCCGCTGACGATCTTCAGCTTGACCCCGAGCAGATCCTTTAATAGCAGCGGGAAATCGTGCGTGTTGGCGCCCGGGCCGGTGGAGCCGATGATCACGTTCTCCTTCGCCTTGCGCAAATCCTCGAACGTCTTGTAGGGCAGGTCGTTGCGGATCGCGAGCACCGTCGTTTCGTTCGCGGCCGAGCCGATCCACTCGAATTTCGTCATGTCGTACTTCACGCCCTGCACGCCGGTGAGCTGCGCGATCGGCAGGTTGCGGTTGAAGGTGCCGATCGTCAGGCCGTCGGGCTTCGCCACGTTGTAGATGTGGTTCGCGGCGATGATGCTGTTGCCGCCCGGCATGTTCTGCACGATCACGGTGGGCTTGCCGGGAATGTGGTTCGGCAGATGCCGCGCCAGCATGCGCGCCGCTGCGTCGTAGCCGCCGCCCGGCTTGTAGCCGACGACGATCGTCACCGTCTTGCCCGAAAAGTTCGGTTGCGCCGCCGCGGCAAGCGGCAGCGCTGCGCATGCGAGCAGCGCGAGCTTCAATTTCGTCATCGGATCCTCCTCGTTTTATGGTGCTGATGGTCAGGGTCTGCGCCATGACCGTGATCGTGGTCGTGCTTGAGACTCGCCGGGACCTCCCCCACCCACTGCCGCGCGCCGGGCGCTGCCTCACCCGCCCATTCGACGCCGCCGCGCTTGCGCGCCGCTTCGCGCAGATCGTCGAAAGTAAGCGTTGCCGGATCCTTCGCCACTTCGAGGCGCTGTGCAAGCGCGGCGAGCACGAGCTTTCGCACCTGTCGGCCGTTCCAGCCGTCGCAGAGCGCGGCGAGCTCGCCGATCCGCGCGCTGTCGGCGGCGAGCGGCTGCAGCGCCGGCCACTGCACGGCGAGCTCGGCGAGCGAGTGCTGGAGGATGTTGGCGATCGTCTCGACGTTCGGCAGCGCGAAGTGCATGACCAGGTCCGCCCGGGAGAGGAATGCATCGTCGATCGCATCGATGAAGTTCGTCGTGGTGACGAAGAGCACCGCCGGCAATTTCTTCGCGATCTCGTCGATGCCGAGCATCACCGCGTCAGTCGCGCGATGCACATCCACCGGATTCGTCTCGAACGAGGCGCTGGTGCGCCGCACGGCGAAGCTTTCGACCTCGTCGATCAGCACGACCGTGTGCGGCCGGCGCGCCGCGATCTCCGGAATCGTGTCCTGCAGGAGCCGCATGATGTTGCGCTGGCTCTCGCCCAGCATGTCGCTCGGGAACGCGTGCGGATTGATCTCGAGCAGCGTCGTCGCGCCTTCGCGCGCGAGCGCGCTCGCCGCCACCTGCGCGAGCCCGCGTGCGAGCGTCGTCTTGCCGGTGCCGGGAGGCCCGGCGAGCACGATGAGGCCGTGCGGCAGGCCAGCGAGCTGCGAGAGCTTGCGGCCGTGCTTGAGCGTGAGGAGCGCCTGCGCGAGGAGGCGCTCCTTCACCTGCTTCGGGACGATGATCGCGTCCCAGTCCTTGTCATGGTGATCGGCCGGCAGGACGTGCAGCGAGAGAACCCCCGGCGGGAGCGTGGCAGCGGGCTGGGCCATCAGCAGAAAATAGGGACTGTCCCTATTAGTTTTCCGGCCGGCGATCGTCCGGCCACTCGATCTGCGACACCTCCTGCATGGAAAGGAGCGTGTCTTCCGCTTCCTCAAAGAGCACCAGCGGATCGGTGAGCGCGCGCATCGTCTCGAGAATCGAGTCGAACATGTGCACGCGCACGAGCCGCGCCTCACCCTTCGGATCGTCGTTGAAGTGCTGGTGCCACAGAAAATGATCAACCACGATCAGGTCGCCCTTGCGCCAACGATGGTGCTCGCCCTTGTCGGGCGCGGTGCCCATGAAGCTGTGGCCGTAGCCTTCGACGACGTAGAGCCACGCTTCGCCCGGATGCCGATGCAGCGACTGTGTCTTGCCGGGCGCGAACTGGATCATCACTTGCGTAATGCCCGAAGCTTCCGAACCTATCGCGCGATCGACGAGGAATTTGGTGCGCGTGCCGCGCGGCGTCGCGAGGAGATCCTGCTCATCGTACGGTGTGTGGATGCGGCCGCTGCGACGCTTGCGCGCTTCATTGGAGAGGCGGCGCAGTCGCCGCGCATACGGATCGTCGCCCTGCGGGCCCTCGCTGAACGCGGGCTTGGGCGGCAATTTGTCGAAGAGCTCGTGGCCGCGATCCTCGATGAGCGACATGCCGAGCGTCCAGAGCATCGGCTCCGACGAATAGCTCATGAAGCGCGCGGTCTTGGTTCCGTCGTTCCCCGATCGGTGCCAGCTCCAGGCGGGGATATGAATCGCATCCCAGGGCTTCCACTCGTAGCGTTGGCCGTCGATCTCGGTCCAGCCGGAGCCTTCGACGATGAAAAGCTGCGCGTCCCATGAATGGCGATGCACGGTGCTCATCTGGCCGGGATCGATCTCGTGCACCAGCGCATCGAGGCAGCGCGTCGGCGAATCGCCGTCCGCGCCCATGTAGACACCGCTTCGCGTGCCGCGCGCCGTCGGCGCGAGCAGCACGTCTTCCCTGCGGATCACGGTGCGCCGGTTCTTGCGCCAGTC
>JBHELS010000291.1:0-2568 GCA_046263015.1 Burkholderiales bacterium
TACGCGCGGCCGACTTCCACAGCGTGCGCGGCGCGTTCAAGTTCAACCGTAATCAGTTCCCGATCCAAAACTACTACCTGCAAGTGGTCGGCAAAGGCCCGGACGGCCGCATCATGCACAAGACCCTCGGCACGGTGCTCAGCAACCGCGGCGATGCCTACGTCGATCAGTGCCAGATGAAATAAATAGGGACTGTCCCTATTTTTCGGGCAGCGCCACGATGCGCTCTTCGCCCAGCCGCTGAATCTCCGTCGGCGAGCAGCCGAGTTCTTTTAGCAGCTCGGCGGCGTGCTCGCCGATCTGCGGCGGGTCGGCGCGCTTGCCGAGTCGCACGCCGTCGAACTCGAGCGGCAGCGCCGGCACGTGGATCGTCTTGCCGCGCACGTTGGTCTCGATCAAGCCACCGCCCGTGCCGAGATGCGGGTCATCGAGGAGGTCCCAGGGCTTCGCGATCGGCGCGAAGGGCAGGCCGATCGCTTCCAATTTCGCCGCGAGCTCGGCCTTGGTGTAGCGGCGCATTCGTTCGCCAAGGCGCGGGATTAGCCAGGAGCGTTCCTTCACGCGCATGCCGTTGGTCTTCAGCCGCGGATCGCTGGCGAGCTCGGGCTCGCCGAACTCCCGGCAGAAGATTTCCCACTGGGTATCGGTGACGACGCCGACGAAGAGTTGCCCGTCCTTCGTGTTGAAGATGTCGTAGACGCTCCACGCGGGGCGCTTCACGGACATCGGCGGCGGCTCTTCGCCGGTGAGCTCGTACTGCGCCATGTGCTGCGCGACGAGCAGCGCGGTTGTCTCGAAAAGCGAGCTGGTGATGCGCTTGCCGCGACCGGTTTGGTCGCGTTCGCGCAGCGCAGCGACGATGCCGAGCGCCGCAAAGGTGCCGCCGAGGATGTCGATCACCGAGGAGCCCGCGCGTAGCGGCCGATCCGGAAGTCCGGTCATGTAGGCGAGGCCGCCCATCATCTGCGTTACTTCGTCGAGGGCCGCTCGGTGCTCGTAGGGGCCGGTGAGAAAGCCCTTGAGCGAGCAGTAGATGAGGCGGGGATTTCGCTCCTTGAGGCTCGCAAAGCCGAAACCGAGCTTGTCGAGCGCACCGGGGCGGAAGTTCTCCGTGAGCACATCGCTCTTCCCTAGGAGCCGCAGCACGAGCGCGCGGCCTTCCGGATGCTTGAGGTCGACGGCGAAGCTTTTCTTGTTGCGATTGAAGACCGGGAAGAAGCCGGCGCCCGCGTGCTCGAGACGGCGCGTGTTATCGCCTTCGAGGGGCTCGACCTTGATCACTTCGGCGCCGAGATCGGCGAGCGCGAGTCCGCAGGAGGGGCCCATCACCATGTGCGCGAACTCGACGACGCGCACACCCTCAAGCAACGGCACGGAATCCTTTGGGTAGCCCAGCGAGTGCCATGTGGCCGTACACCGGCTCGTCGGGAATCGCTTGGGTCATGAGCGTGCGCGCGGCAAACAGCTTGTCGAGGTCGATGCCAGTGTCGATGCCCATCGACTCGAACATGAACACGAGGTCCTCGGTGATTACGTTACCGCTCGCACCCGGGGCGAAGGGGCAGCCGCCGAGGCCGCCGAGTGAGCTGTCGAAGTGGCGCACCCCTTCCTCGTACGCCGCAAGCGCATTCGCAAGCCCGAGGCCGCGCGTGTTGTGGAAATGCGCGCCTTCCAGCTTGTCGCCGATCGCATCGCGCACGCGGCGGAAGACGCGTCGTACCTGCGCCGGATTGGCATAGCCGACGGTGTCGGCGAGCGCCACGCCGTCGCAGAATTCGGCGAGCTTGGTGGCGATTCGCGCAACATCGTCTTCGGGGACGACCCCTTGCATCGTGCAGCCGAAGGCGGTGGACACGGCGCCTTCGATCTCTACGCCGGGATGCGGGTACTGCGCGCACTTGCGCACTTCCTCCACCATTTCGTCGGGAGTCATGCGCACGTTCGATTCGCTGTGCTGACGGCTCGCCGAGACGGGGAAGGTGACCTTGTGGGCGCCGGCTTCGAGCGCACGCTGGAAACCCTTGAGGTTGGGTGCGAGCGCGACCACTTGCAGACCCGGGATGGTGCGCGCATAGGCGACGATCTCAGCCGTGTCGGCCATTGCGGGAATCAGTTTCGGTGGCACGAACGAGCCGACTTCGATCTCCTTGAGCCCGGCGTCGGCGAGGGCGCGGATCCACGCCTTTTTCGCTCCGGTGGGCATCAGGTGCTTGGCGTTCTGCAGCCCGTCGCGCGGGCCGACTTCGCAGATGTGCACGGTGCTCATGGCGTCATTCTAGCGAGCGAAGGGCGTGCTCAGCGCCAGTCGTCGAGCACGAACGCATCGGGCTGGTTAAAGCCGCGCTCATCGGGCCGCTGCATTGCGACGCCATGCAGATAGGCACGGAAGCCGCTTGCGAGGAGCAGGCGATAGGCTGAGCGGCGCGCGGTGTTTACGCCGGCGACCAGGCGGCCGGCGCCGCGCTCGGCGGCGAGCGCTTCGCAACCGCCGAGCACTCGCTCGAGGCGCGTGGCGGACCCGGTTCCCGGCCGCGCCGCGGCGAACTTGACGAACGCCGTGCCCGAGCC
>JBHELS010000292.1:0-5659 GCA_046263015.1 Burkholderiales bacterium
CCTCGCCACCCGCGGCACCGCCGGCGTGCTCATGTCGCACGGCGTGCCCGTGACGCAGGTCAACAAAGTCGCCGAGGGCCGGCCGCACATCGTCGACATGATCAAGAACGGCGACGTCAACTTCATCGTCAATACGGTGGAGGCGACGCGTACGGCGGCAAGCGACTCGCGCGCGATCCGCGTCACGGCGCTCGCGCGCCGCGTCACCTACTACACCACGATCGCCGGCGCGAAAGCGGCCTGCGCCGGCATGAAGCATCACCTCGCGAGCCTCGAGCCCTACCGCCTGCAGGACCTGCACGCACGGCTTCGCCAGGCCGCGGCCGAACCGGTGACATGAAAACGCCCATGACGTTGCGCGGGGCGGAGCTCCTGCGCACCGAGCTGCAGCAGCTGAAGAACGTCGAGCGGCCGAAGATCTCGCAGGCGATCGCCGAGGCGCGCTCGCACGGCGACCTCTCCGAGAACGCCGAGTACGAAGCCGCGCGCAACCACCAGGGCCTGATGGAGGCGCGGATCCGCGACATCGAAGCGAAGCTCGCCAATGCCCAGGTGGTGGATCCAAAGACGCTGCACGCTGAAGGCCGCGTCGTCTTCGGTGCCACGGTGGAGGTGGAAGAGGAAGGCGGCGACGCCGCCACCTGGCAGATCGTCGGCGAGGACGAGGCCGATATCAAGCACGGCCGCATCTTCGTCGGCTCGCCCATCGCCCGCGCGCTCATCGGCAAATCCGCCGGCGACGGCGTCGAGGTCCAGACCCCCGGCGGCCTCAAGCGCTACGAGATCGTCGACGTCCGCTACGAATAGTTCGGGGACGGAGCCCGAACTCGTGTCTGCTCTCGCTAGGCCTTGTAGCGCTTCGGCACGAACGGCAGCTTCGTCACCCTCACCGGCCGCGGCGTGCCGCGCACCACGGCCGCGAGCTTCGCCTGCGCGCCGTATTGCGAGCGCAGCGACGCGAGCATGATCGCCTTGCCGGTCGACGGCGAAAGCGTGCCGCTCGTGACGAGACCCGCCTCGGCGTCGTCGGCGCTTACGATCTGCGCGCCGTGGCGCACCGGGACGGCGTCTTCACCGATCAAGCCGACGAGCCGCTGCGGTGGGCCTTGCCTGCTCTCGCGCAGGTAGACGTGCGCACCCGGGAAGCCGCCCTGTTTCTTGCCGCCCGCGCGACGGGAGCGCGCGATGGCCCAGCCGAGGCTCGCTTCGAGCACCGTCGTGTTCGCGTCCATGTCCTGGCCATAGAGATGAAGACCCGCCTCGAGCCTGAGCGTATCGCGCGCACCGAGCCCCACGGGCTTGACGTGCGGCGAGGCGAGGAGCGCGCGCGCAACGCGCTCGGCATCGGCGGCGGGGACGGAGATTTCATAGCCATCCTCGCCGGTGTAGCCCGAGCGTGAAACCAGGCATTCGGCACCGGCGAGCGGCAAGCGCGCGACGCTCATGAAGGAGAGCTTCGCCGCTTCAGGGGCGAGCTCGCGCAGCGTGCGCTCGGCGAGCGGCCCCTGGAGCGCGATCAGCGCGTCCTCCAGCGGCTCGAAGGAGAGCTCGGGACAAAGGCGCTGCATGAGCGCGGTGTCCTTCTCTTTCGTGGAAGCGTTCACCACAAGGCGCACTTCATCGGCCAGTCGCACCACCATGAGATCGTCTTCAATGCCGCCGCGCTCGTTGCAAAGGAGCGTGTAGCGCTGGCGGCCTACCGGCCAGTCGTCGAAATCGACGGGTAGTGCTCGCTCGAGCGCGACGTGCAAGCCCGGACCGGTGACGCGCACCTGCCCCATGTGCGAGACGTCGAAGAGTCCGGCCGCCGCGCGCGTGTGCAGATGCTCAGCGCGCAGGCCCTCCTTGTATTGCACGGGCATGTCGTAGCCCGCGAACGGCGTGAAGCGCGCGCCGAGCTCGGCGTGCAAGGCGTAGAGCGGCGTGCGCGCAAGCGTCTCAGGCATACGCCTCGATCGGCGGGCAGGTGCAGATCAGCTGCCGATCGCCGGCGACGTTGTCGACGCGCTTCACCGGCGGCCAGTATTTCGCCTGCCGCATCCAGGCGGCGGGGAACGCCGCCTCTTCGCGGCTATAGGGATGCGTCCATTCGCCCGCCAGCTCGAGCGCGGTGTGCGGCGCGTTCTTGAGCGGATTGTCGGTGCGGCTCCAGGCACCGCTCTTCACTTTCTCGAGCTCGGCGTGGATGGCGATCATCGCGTGGCAGAAGCGGTCGAGCTCCTCCTTCGACTCGCTCTCGGTCGGCTCGACCATCAGCGTGTCGGCGACGGGAAAAGAAAGCGTCGGCGCATGAAAGCCGTAGTCCATGAGGCGCTTCGCCACGTCCTCCGCAGTGACGCCGCAGCTCTCCTTCAGGTGGCGGAGATCCAGGATGCATTCGTGCGCCACGCGCCCCGAGGCGCCCTTGTAGAGCACGGCGAAATACGGCGCGAGCCGCGTGGCCACGTAATTGGCGTTGACGATCGCAAGCTCGGTGGCGCGGCGGATGCCGCTCGCGCCCATCATGCGGATGTACATCCAGGAGATGATGAGGATGAGCGCGCTGCCGTAATGCGCCGCCGAGACCGCGTGATCGCCTTCGAGCGGATTCACCGGCAGAAACGGCGCGAGCTGCGCCGTCACCGCAATCGGCCCCATGCCCGGCCCGCCGCCGCCGTGCGGGATGCAGAAAGTCTTGTGCAGGTTGATATGGCAGACGTCGGCGCCGATCAGCGCCGGCTTGGCGAGGCCGGCGAGCGCATTCATGTTGGCGCCGTCCATGTACACCTGGCCGCCCGCTTCGTGCACGAGCTTGCAGATGCGCGTGATCGCTTCCTCGAAGACGCCGTGCGTCGACGGATAGGTCACCATCAGCACGGCGAGCCGCGCGCGATGCTCCTTCACCTTGCGCTCCAGGTCGGCGAGATCGACGTTGCCCGCCTTGTCGCAGCCGACGACGACAATGCGAAGCCCCATCATCTGCGCGCTTGCCGGATTGGTGCCGTGCGCCGAGGCCGGGATCAGGCATACGTCGCGCTCGCCATGGCCGCGGGAGGCGTGGTAGCTGCGGATCGCGAGGAGGCCCGCATATTCACCCTGCGCCCCGGAGTTCGGCTGCAGCGAAACCCGCGCAAAACCGGTGATCTCGGCGAGCATCACCTCCAATTCCGCGAGCATCGCCCGCGTGCCGCGCGCCTGCTCCGGCGGCGCGAATGGATGCAGCGTCGCGAACTTCGGCCACGAGAGCGGCATCAGCTCGGCCGCCGCATTCAGCTTCATGGTGCACGAGCCGAGCGGGATCATGCCGTGCACGAGCGAGAAGTCGCGGTTCTCCAGCCGCTTGAGATAGCGCATCATCTCCGTCTCGGTGTGGTAGCGGTTGAAGACCGGGTGCGTGAGCACCGGGTCGCTGCGGCGGAGCTCGGCCGGTATCGAGGCCGGATCCTGCGTCAGCCCCTGCGCAAGCTGCTCGGCACCCGGCCGGTCGCCCGTGAGCGCTTCGGCGAGATCGGCGACATCGGCGATGCTCGTCGTCTCGTCGCAGCTCACGGCGACGTGATTGCCGTCGAGGTAGCGGAGATTGATGTGCTTCGCATTCGCGCGCGCGCGCACCGCGGCGCTCGCCGCGACGCGAAACACGACGGTATCGAAAAACGCCGGATGCTCGACCTTCACCCCGCGCGCGCAGGCGACAAGGAGCCGCGCCATGAAGTTGGTGCGCGTCGCGATGCGCGCGAGGCCCTTCGGCCCGTGGTAGACGGCGTAGAAGCTCGCCATGTTGGCAAGGAGCGCCTGGGCCGTGCAGATGTTGCTCGTCGCCTTCTCGCGGCGGATGTGCTGCTCGCGCGTCTGCAGCGCCATGCGCAGCGCCGCCTTGCCGGCCGCGTCGCGCGACACCCCGATGATGCGGCCGGGCATGGCGCGTTTGTGCTCGTCGCGGCACGCCATGAACGCGGCATGCGGACCGCCGTAGCCGAGCGGCACGCCGAAGCGCTGCGTCGAGCCGATCGCCACATCGGCGCCAAAGGCGCCCGGCGAACGAACGAGCACGAGCGCGAGGAGGTCGGTGCCGATCGAGACGAGGCCGCCCGCGCCTTTCACCGCGCGGATCGGCGCGGTCCAGTCGCGTAGCCGCCCGTAGGTGTCCGGATACTGGAAGTGCGCGCCGAACACCGCCTCGGCGTCCATGCTTTCCACGTCGCCGACGACGAGCTCTATGCCGAGCCATTTGGCGCGCGTGCGCATGACCGCAATCACCTGCGGATGGACGGCCGCGTCGACGAAGAACCTGCCTGCCTTGCTCTTCGCGAGGCGCCGGATCATCGCCATCGCTTCGGCGGCCGCCGTGGCTTCGTCGAGGAGCGAGGCATTGGCGACCGGCAACCCAGTGAGGTCGATCACCATCTGCTGAAAGTTGAGCAACGCCTCGAGACGCCCTTGCGAGATCTCGGCCTGGTAGGGCGTATAGGCGGTGTACCAACCGGGGTTCTCGAAGACGTTGCGCTGGATGACGGCCGGCGTGTGCGTGCCGTAGTACCCCATGCCGATGTAGTTGCGCCACACCTCATTCTTTAGCGCATGCGCGCTCAGCTCCGCGGTCGCGGCGAGCTCGGTGCTCGACTCGGCGAGAGCCAGCGCCCCGCGCAGCCGGATGCCCGCGGGCACCACCTGTTTGATCAGCACCTCGACCGATTCGACGCCGAGCGCGGCGAGCATCTCGCGGAGCTCCGCCTCGTCGGCGCCGAGATGGCGGCTCGCGAATTCCTCGCGCCCGAGCAGCGTGGCGAGGCCGCTCATACGCCCGCCGCTCTTGCGTACTCGTCCTTGGCCATGAGCTCGCCGAGCTCTTTCTTATCCTTCACTTTCAGCTTGAAAAGCCAGCCGCCGTCGTAAGGCGACTGATTGACCTGCTCGGGGTGTGCGCTTAGATCCTCATTCGCCGCGACGATCTCGCCCGCCATCGGCGCATAGACATCGGACGCCGCCTTGGTCGACTCGACCACGGCGACGTTACCGCCGCGTTCGACCTTCGTTCCGACCTTGGGCAGCTCGACATAAACAAGGTCGCCGAGCTGCTCGGTGGCAACCGCGGTGATGCCGACGGTGACGGTGCCGTCGCCGTTGTCCGCGATCCATTCGTGGGTGGTGGTGTATTTCAGTCGCTCTGGCAGTTCCACGGCAACTCCAATAAAGGACGAGCGTCAGGGCATGTCCGACCGGCAAGGTCCATGCCCCCTCTGTCCGTTTGCCTGAGAAATTGGCGGCGCGTAACGCGCGTCGCGTGTTCCTTCGGCGAGGCCGCCAGGGCCTTCTCTCCAGAGCGCCCGTGCCGCGCGCGGTCCTTTTGCCTGAGAGTTTGCGGGGCCTTACCCCTTCGGCGCCAGCGTTGCTGGTCTCTCCCGAGCGCTGCGTTTGGGCCCGGCGAATCTAACCCAGCCCGGTGTGACGTCGCAACCCCGAGTTCGGGGACGGAGCCCGAACTGCCTCGTCCCACCGGCGGAGATCGGGCTCCGTCCCCGAATTGCCTTCAGGGGCTGAGCTTCAGATGGAATGACTTCGGCCGCGTAAACGCTTCTAAGCCAAGCCGCGACAGCGTGCAGCCGCGCCCTGAATCTTTTACCCCCGTCCAGGCGAGCGCCGGGTCGAGGTAATCGCAGCGGTTCATGAACCAGGTGCCGGT
>JBHELS010000293.1:0-3816 GCA_046263015.1 Burkholderiales bacterium
GGCGAGTACGCGCTGAAGAGCTACAAGCCGAAGTTCTACAGCGTGCCGATGGACGGTCCGGTCGGCAATCTGGTGCGCGCAACCGGCAACCACCACATGCGGCCCGCGCACATGCACGCGATCGTCTCGGCGCCCGGCTACCAGCAGGTCATCACGCACGTGTTCGTCGAGGGCGATCCTTACCTCGACAACGATGCGGTTTACGCGGTGAAGGACTCGCTCGTCGGCCGATACAAGAAGGTGGAGGACGCGGCCGAAGCCAAGCGCCTCGGGATGCCGAATCCTTTCCTCAAGCTCGAATGGGATTTCCACCTGGCGCCCGAAGCCGGGACGAAGGCGAGGAAAAAGATCGCCGCGAGCGACGCCATCGCATGATCTGGCGCGTGCGGCGCGTGCTCACCGGGCACGACGCCGAGGGCCGATCGACCATCATCGCGGACGGCGCGGCGCCGACCCTGAAGGAGATGGCGTCCATGCCCGGCCTCGCGCTCACCGATCTCTGGGAGACGACCGGCGCGCCCGCCGACAACGACGGCCACTCGGACGCCGCCGCGCGCCCGGTGCATCTCGAGCCGCCCAAAAACGGCACGCTCTTCCGCATTGTCGAGTTTCCACCCGATTCCCACTGGCGCCATCGCGCCGACGCGCGCGAGGCGTTCGATTCCATTGCGGCCGGCCACGCGCCCGACAAGAGCTCCTCCGACCCGATGATGCACAAGACCAACACGGTCGACTACATCGTGGTTCTGAAGGGCGAGATCTACGCCGTCCTCGACCAGGGCGAGACGCTCCTCAAGCCGGGCGACGTTTTCATTCAGCGCGGCACCAATCATTCCTGGAGCGTGCGCAGCGACGAGGCGTGCGTCATCGCCGTCGTGCTGGTAAATGCAAAGCCGGTCTCGGCCGGCAAGAAGAAAAGCGCCGCCGGGAGGCGGCCAGCGAAGAAAGCGAAGAAGAAAAAATGAGGCGTGGGGTTCGCGTCCCTGCCAAGGGGGGTGGCGCGAAGCGTCGCGGCGTTTCGGGCTCTATTGGCGTCATCGGCCTCGGCATCATGGGCTCGGCCATGGCGGCCAATCTTGCCAAGGCCGGCTTCGCCGTGCACGGCTACGACCCGGTGGCCGCGCGCCGAGCGGATCTGAAACGGGCCGGCGGCAAGCCCGCCTCCTCGGTCGCCGCCGCCGCGCGCGCGGCCGACGTACTCATCACTTCCCTGCCGAGCGCGCAGGCCCTGCATGACGTCGCTCGCGAGCTCACCGTCAAGGGCCGCGTGGTGATGGAAACCAGCACGCTGCCGATCGAGGAGAAGAAGCGAGCGCGTGCCGCGCTGGCGAAGAAAGGCATCGTGCTCCTCGATTGCCCGCTCTCGGGCACGGGGGCGCAGGCGCGCGCCAAGGATCTCGTGGTCTATGCAAGCGGCGAGCGCAAGGCGTACGCGCTCGCCCAGCCGTACATGCAGGGGTTTTCGCGCGCGCATCACTACCTCGGCGCCTTCGGCAACGGCAGCAAGATGAAGTTCGTCGCGAATCTGATGGTCGCCATCCACAACGTCTCGGCCGCGGAGGCCTTTGTCCTCGGCATGAAGGCGGGGCTCGCGCCCGAGACGATCTTCAAGGTGCAGGCCGACAGCGCCGGCAGCTCGCGCATGTTCCAGGTGCGCGGGCCGATGATGGTCGCCGGGCGATACGACCCGGCGACGATGAAGAACGAGCTTTGGCAGAAGGACATGAAGATCATCGGCGAATTCGCGGCCTCGCTCGGCGTGCCGACGCCGCTCTTCAACGCCTCGGCCGCGATCTACAACGCGACGCTATCGCAGGGCTTTGAGAAGCACGACACCGCCGCCGTCTGTGCCGTGCTCGAGAAGATGGCGGGCGTTCGACGTTAGCGGCTACGGCTGGCGCTTCGCGCGCTGCGCGTCGCTTTGCACCCGCAGCCGCACCGCCTCGACATGCGTCGCGAACGAATCAAAAAGGGCGGTCTGGCCGCGGAGCGCGGCCTGCGCGCGCGAGAGCTGATGCGGCGGCTGTACGCGCTCCACGGCCTCGCCCTGCTCGACGCCGAGGAGTCCGATCCGCTCTACCGCGGCGAGGTCCCCCATGTGGTCGGCCCAGTGCAGCGCCGCCATGAGCACATGGTAGGCAACTTGAAAATTGCCTTGCGCCGCGGCGCGCCGGTTGAGTGCCAGCAGTTCTTCGAGCATGAGCGCACTATAGCCGCCGGCCGTAACATACGGGAGTGACATACGGGAGTGACATACGGGAGACGCACGAATGGCCATGAATGATTGGCGGGAGCTACGCACGCTTTCGCGCGACGAGATGATGAAGCGGGTCGCCCGGTTCGAAACCCTGAAGGGCTCGGACGGCGGACTGCCCGACAGCCCGCTTCCCGAATGCCGGCGCACGCTCTATGCCGTGATCGGCTTTCAGCCGCCCGAGGATCGCGCGAGCCGCGCGGCCACTTCACCCGTGGGCGACGACGCCTCCTCGATGCCCGCGATATCGATCGCCGAGGGGTTCAACCTCGGCTACTGCAGGGCGAAACCCGGGCGCGGCCCGCTGATGCACAACCACAACACGAACGAAACCTTCATCCCGATGACCGGGCGCTGGCGCTGCGAGTGGAACGAGGGCGAGGCGATCGAGTACGTCGACCTGAATCCCTACGACGTCGTCTCGTTCCCGCCGGGTGTCGCGCGCCGCTTCATGAACGTGACGCACGAGGAGCCCGACAAGGAGCATCTCCTCATGTTCGTGATCGGCGGCAACTCGCCGCAGGCCGAGTTCACGCCCGCCGCGATGCGCCGCTGCGAGGAGTACGCGGCCCGCAAGCGCTAGCCCTATCGCTGCGCGGCAGAGCGCAGCGCGAACGCCGACCGTATGAGCGCGATGACAACGAACGCCGCGGCGAGGACGAGCGTCGCTGCGGCGACCGCCTGCCAGAGCGCGCTCGGATGGTCGAGTGCGTAGCGCGCGGCCGCGTAGGCGAGCGCATCGAGCGGAAAGGTAAAGGCCCAATACGGCGGACCAAACGGCCAGCCGAGGAAATCGCGCGACACGATGAGCAGCGCCAGCGCCAGCGCGAGACCGAAGAAAAAGAGCGCCTCGAGGAGCGGCGTCGCGGGATAGAGCGCAACACCGTTCGCGTAGATGAGCGACGGCGCGACGAGCAGGACGAACCAGCTCGGCCGCAGCCGCTCGGGGAGCGGCTCTGCGATGATCGCGCGATAAAAGAGGAGCGCCATCAGGATGGGCGCTGCGGCCGCCGAGATGCCGAAGATGAAGCGCGAGGCATCCGCGTGGCCGAGGGCGATGCCGGGGCCCGGCGCGACGATCCCGCCCACCATGATGATGAGCCAGCCCGCATTGATGTGCGCGAGATCGATCGAGCCCGAGAGCCAGCGCGTGAGCGCCCAGACCTGGAAGGCGAGCAGCATCGCGTAGCCCGCCCACCACATCGCATCGCCGAGCGCAAAGGCGTACGGCGCGAGGCCGCCGCCGAGGAGCAACATTCCGACCGGCAGGGCGCCGCAAAAGCCAAGCTGCACCGGGTTCGTGAACTCCTCGCGCACGGCATCCGGATGGCGCACGAGTTTCGCCACGTATAACGGCGCGAGGATCAGGAACGCGATCGCGCCGAGCGCAATCCACGGCTCGGTCACGTACGCAGGCGCGCGCACGTAACCGGGCAGCACGGGCGCCGCCGCTCGAGCGCTCAAGCCTAGGCCCGTCAGGCCCATGACCGCGCCGTACATGCCGATCGGAACGTTTCGGACGTTCAACCGGTGCCGAGGTAATAGCTGCGCACGAGCTCGTT
>JBHELS010000294.1:0-8345 GCA_046263015.1 Burkholderiales bacterium
CGTGCGGCCACTTGCTTGGCCTTCTCGTCGTCGCCGTAGTAGACGACGCTCGGCCCGTTTGCCTTGCGCTTGGCTTCGTACACCGGAAAGAACACCTCGCTCGGTACCGTGTTGAAGGCCGCCACCACGTGTGCGCGCGGAATCCTTTTCGCGAGCTCCTCGGCGCCGGAGGACGTCGTGCCGACGGCGAGCGCCGTGTCGTCGGCATTCATGGGCAGCGCACAGCTGACCACCACCTTGCCCGAGAGGTCGCCCGCCTGCTCCAGGACATCGTCGAGGCGCAGCCAGTGCACGGCCAGCAATACGGCGTCCGCGCCGTGCGCCGCCTCGCGCGGCGTGCCGGCCCGGGCATGCTTCCCCGCCTTGCGGGCGAGCTCCTTCAGTTTTTGCTCGGTGCGCGCGTAGCTGAAGATCACGTCGTGGCCGGCCCGCGCGAAGATCGTACCGAGCTTGCCGCCCATCAATCCCGAACCGAGTATTCCGATGCGCATTTATTTCGGAGCCAGGTCTCCGTACAAGTAAGAAGCGGTGACGCCACCGTCGATGAGGAAGTCCGTGCCGGTGATGAATGCTCCGTCCGCCCCCCTTCGCGAGTGGCGTGATGAATAATACCCGGGCTGATCGTGTTCACCCGCGCGCGACGCTTGCCCCAGCGCGCCGCCTCAGCCATCGCGCGAGCAATTGCCTGGCCGATCGACGGGCGCCGATGAGGACTTCGTCCGTCACGGCTTCACCATCACTTTGATCGACTCGCGCGTGTTCATTGCGCGATAACCGTCCGGGACTTCATCGAGGCCGATCACGCGGTCGAATACGAGTCCAGGTTGGATGCGGCCTTCGAGCACGTCGGGAAGAAGCTCCTCTATATAGGCGCGTACCGGTGCCGGGCCGCCGCTCACCGTCAGGTTGCCGAAGAACGCCGTCTGGGAGCCGGGGATCGCTGCGTAATGCGGCACGCCCACCCGGCCGACCGCGCCGCCTGGGCGCGCGATGCTGACCGCGCTCAGCATGGCTTGCTCGCTGCCGACGCATTCGAGCACCGAGTGCACGCCAAAGCCGCCCGTCAGGCCGCGCACGCGCTCGACCGCTTCCTCGCCGCGCTCGCTGACGAAGTCGGTGGCCCCGAACTTCTCCGCCAACGCAATGCGGTCGGGATGCCGGCCGAGCATGATGATCTGCTCGGCGCCCAGCCGCTTCGCCGCAATCACGCCGCATAGGCCCACGGCGCCGTCGCCGACTACGGCGACCTTCTTGCCGCGGTTCACGCGCGCAGCGAGCGCCGCGTGGTGGCCGGTGCCCATTACGTCCGAGAGCGAAAGGAGCGAGGCGAGCATCTCCTCGTCCGGCGACGGCAGCGGAAACAGCGTGCCGTCGGCGAGCGGCACGCGCAGCGCTTCCGCCTGCGCGCCGCCGGCCTCGCCGCCGATACCGAAGAATCCGCCGTGCACGCACGCAGTCTGCAGCCGTTCGTTGCAAAACGCGCACGTGCCGTCCGAGTAGGCGAACGGCATGATGACGAAGTCGCCCTTCTTTATCCGGCGCACGTCCCGGCCGACCGCCTCGACCACACCGATCGCCTCGTGTCCCATGGAGATCCCACCGTTGGCGCTGCGGCCCTCGCCACGGTAAGGCCACAGGTCACTTCCGCAAATGCAGGCTCGCGTGATGCGGACTAAGGCGTCCGTCGGCTTGATGATCGTCGCATCCGGGACGTTCTCGATCCGTACGTCGCCCGGTGCATGAAGGATGGTTGCGTGCATTTCCTTATCTCCTAAAGATCCGCCGGTCCATAGCCGGGTTTCTTGTAAAGCTGTTCCGGCTTCGCCTCGATGTCCGGCCGGTAGACCTTCTCCAGCCATTCGCTTGCAGCAACCTCTTCCATCGAAACCGAGACCGATTCGTCCCCGTAGTGGAGGACGCGCGTCACGTCTTTCACGATCGCCTCGGCAAGCTTCGTCTTCTCTTCTTTCGATTTGCCGGGCCAAAGCTTCACGATCACATGAGGCATATCAGCCGTCTTCCCTTGCGGCGTTGTACTGGTCGTCGGTGACCTTCTCCATCCAGTCCACCGCCTTGCCGTTCAGCTCCTCCTGGATCGCGAGGTGCGTCATCGCCGTGGTGGACGAAGCGCCGTGCCAGTGTTTCTCGTTCGGCGGACACCACACCACATCGCCCGGCCGGATGGTGCGGATGGCGCCACCCTCGCTCTGCACGTAGCCGCAGCCGGCGGTGCAAATGAGCGTCTGCCCGAGCGGGTGCGTGTGCCAGTTGCTGCGCGCGCCCGGCTCGAACGTGACGTAGGCGCCACTCGAGCGCGAGGGCGCCGGCGCCTTGAAAAGCTGGTCGATGCGCACGGTGCCGGTGAAATACTGGGCCGGCCCTCGGGCCGACGGTTGCGATCCATTCTTTCTGAGTTCCATATGCGCTCCTGAGATATCTGCAGAATAGGACTCGCAGCGCCATGCGATAAGACGCCAGTATTCGCTAGCGCTTATGCGTACGGTTCATGAATCGACGAAGGAGCCATCCAGATGAAGGTGCAAGGACGCTGCCACTGCGGCGCGATCACATACGAGGCGGAAGTGGAGCCGGGTACCGTCAACGTCTGCCACTGCGCCGATTGCCAGATGCTTTCGGGCACGGCGTTCCGAGCCGGCGTCCCGGCGCCCGCCGAAGGCTTCCGCATCCTCACCGGGAAGCCGCGCGAATACACAAAGGTCGCAGACAGCGGCGCCCGCCGGGTGCATGCCTTCTGTGGGACGTGCGGCTCGCCGGTGTACTCGTCTGCCGAGCACAATCCGAAGTCGTACACGCTGCGGCTCGGCGCATTGAGCGAACGCGATGCGCTGGGTCGTCCCGCGCAGCAAATCTGGACCAAGCGGCGCCTGTCGTGGATACCAAAGCTTGAGGGTGTTAGAGACATCGAAGGCCAGCCGTAGTCCGGTGCTCGCGCCTACTTTCTCAAGAGCTTGAAGGCTTGGTTCCAGTGGTCGCCGGTAAACGCGGTAATGATCCAAACCATGGCGGTCGCTTCGAGGTAGTGCGAGAGCGCGATACCGCCGACGTCGATTGCATTCCAGCCGAAGTCCTGGCAAAGGCGCGAGACACGTTCTTTCGCTTTCGCATCGTCTCCGCAAACAAACATGTCCGGCGGGCCGCCGACGAACTGCGGCTTGTAGAAGTGCGCATTGCCTACGGTATTGAACGCCTTGACGACCGACGCGCCAGGCAGTGCCTTTTGAATGAGCTCGCCGCTGGAACTGCCAAGGCCGCCGACGAGCTTCGGCGGGCGACTCGACATATCAAGGGGATTCGTGGCGTCGATGATGACCTTGCCGTCGAAATTTTCGGCTCCCGCCATCCGGACGGCTTCCACGGCCTTGGTGCCGTGGACTGCGAGAGCCACCAGTTCTCCAAACTTCGCCGTCTCCGAAAACGTCCCGCTCGATGCGCCTTTGCCGATTTCGCGTACCCAGGAAGTGAGCTTTTCGGGCTCGCGTGAACCGAGCATGACCTCGTGACCTGCGTTGAGAAAGGCACGCCCTAAAGATTTCGCGACGTCGCTGGAACCGAGAATTCCTACTCTCACGCTTTTCCTTTCTTGCGTGCTGTGCGCGCCCCAGATATTGGTATTTCCGTCACACCGCCTCCGGCATTTTGTCGATCAGCTTGTCCAGCGTGATCGGATAGTCGCGCACGCGCACGCCAGTCGCGTTGTAGACGGCGTTCGCGACGGCGGCGGCGACGCCGCAGATACCCAGCTCCGCGATGCCCTTCGCCTTCAGCGGCGATGACATCGGATCGACCTCGTCGAGGAAGATCACCTCCTGGTGCGGGATGTCGGCGTGCACCGGCACCTCGTACATCGCGAGATCGTGGTTCACGAAGTAGCCGAAGCGCGTGTCGACCGCGAGCTCTTCCATCAAGGCTGCGCCCACGCCCATCGTCATCGCGCCGATCACCTGGCTGCGCGCGGTTTTCGGGTTGAGAATTCGCCCGGCCGCGCACACGGCGAGCATGCGCCGCACGCGCGTCTCGCCGGTGTCGGCATCAACGCCGACCTCGACGAAGTGCGCGCCGAAGGTGGATTGCTGGAAGCGCTTGTCGAGGTCGCCGTACTCGATGAAATCCTCGGCAACCAGCCCACGCTCGCCCGCCGCTTGTCCGAGCGGCATGCTGCGCGAGCCTGAGCGCACCTGGCCATCGGCAAAGACGGCGTCGCTCGCACTCAACCCGGCCTTCTGCGCCACGGCTTCGCGCAGCTTCACGCACGCCGCGTAGACGCCGGCGCAAGAGTTATTGCCGCCCCACTGGCCGCCGGAGCCGCACGATACGGGGAAGCTGGAGTCGCCCATGCGCACTTGGACCTTGTCCAGCGGAACGCCCATCATTTCCGCCGCGGTCTGCGCAATGATCGTGTAGCTGCCGGTGCCGATGTCCGTCATGTCGGTCTCGACGCTGACGACGCTGTTGCGGTCGAGGCGCACTCGTGCCGCCGATTTAGTCAGCAGGTTGTCCCGGAACGCGGCGGCGACGCCCATGCCGACGAGCCAGCGGCCGTCAACGACCTGGCCCGGCCGCGCGTTGCGCTTGTCCCAGCCGAATCGCTTGGCGCCGATCTGGAAGCACTGCACTAGCTGCCGCTTTGAGAATGGCGGGTGGGCCACGGGCTTCTCCTGGCCGCTCTCCTTTTTCGACTGCGGATCCGCGGACACGGGCTTGCCCGGGAAGTCGGGCACCACCTGCGTGTCATTGACGATGCGGAACTCGATGGGATCCATGCCGAGCTTCTCGGCCATCTCGTCCATTGCGATTTCCAGTGCCGCAAGGCCCGGCGCCTCGCCCGGCGCGCGCATCGCGTTGGCTTCGGGCAGGTCGAGCGCCGCGAGCCGCACCGACGTCATGCGGTTCGCCCCGGCGTACAGCTCTCGCGTCTGCATCACGGCCGCTTCCGGCTTGCCGCCGGGCAAGTCGCCCGACCAGCCTTCATGCGCGATCGCGGTGATCTTTCCATCCTTGCCGGCGCCAATGCGGATGCGCTGGATCGTGGCCGAGCGATGGACCGTGTTGTTGGGGACAAGCGCGCGCTGTAACGCCACCTTGACCGGCCGGCGCGCCGCGCGTGCGCCTAGCGCGGCCAGCACCGCGTCGGCGCGCAGCCAAAGCTTCGCGCCGAAGCCACCGCCGACGTAAGGCGACATGAGACGCACCTTTTCCCTCGGCATTGCGAGCGTAGTGGCGAGGTCGTCGGTGCTCCACGCCACCATCTGGTTGGAGTTCCAGACCGTGAGCCGGTCACCCTCCCACACTGCGAGGGTGGCGTGCGGCTCCATCATCATGTGCGATTCGTGCGCGGTCATATAAGTGGCGTCGAGCTGGACCGGCGCCGCGGCGAAGGCGCTGGCCAAATCGCCGACCGACGTTTCCGCCGGGCCACTCGAGCCTTCCGCCGGCTTCGCCATGTCCTTGACGGCCGCAAGGTCGAACGACCCCTTGGCGCGCGCGTATTCGACGCGCACGAGATGCGCCCCCGCGCGCGCCTGCTCGAAGGTTTCCGCCACTACGACGGCGATGGCCTGGTGGTAATGGTCGATGTTCGGGCCGCCGAGTAGCGGCGCCGTGTTGAACTTCCCCTTGCCGAGCTTGCCCGCGTTTTGCGCCGTGACGATGGCAATCACGCCGGGAGCGGCCTTCGCCGCAGACAAATCCATGGAGACGATGCGCCCCTTCGCGATGGCCGAGCCGACGATATAGCCATAGGCCGGGTTCGCCACGGCGTCGCGCTGGTCATAGGCGTATGGCGCGGTGCCGGTCGTCTTGAGCGGGCCGTCGATGCGATCGACCGGCTTGCCCACGACTTTAAGCTGGTCGATGGGATTGGTCGTGGCCGGAGTATCGAATTTCATGGCTTAGCCTTTCGCTTCGGCGAGGACCGAGGCGAGCGTGCGCTCGACCAGCGGGACCTTGAACGCGTTGTATTCGGTGGTGCGTGCACCGGCGAGCAGTCCGCTCGCCACGGCTTTGGCGCCGCGAGGCATTTCGCGCTCGGCGGCTTCGACACGCCACGGCTTGTGCGCGACGCCGCCCAAGGCAACGCGTCCAGTGCCGTCCCGTTGAACGATCGCGGCAACCGAGACCAATGCAAAAGCGAAGGAAGCGCGATCGCGCACCTTGCGGTAGAGCTGCCTGCCGCCGGCCGGCGCGGGTAGCGTCACTGCGGTGATCAGCTCGCCGGGCTCGAGCGAGTTCTCTATGTGCGGCGTCTTGCCCGGCAGCCGGTGGAAATCCGCGATCGGAATGACCCGGGCGGAGCCGTTCGGCCGCACGGTCTCGACGTTAGCGTCGAGCGCTCGCATCGCGACCGCCATGTCGCTCGGGTGCGTGGCGATGCAGGCGTCGCTCTGCCCCACGATCGCGTGATGGCGCGTGAAGCCGCCGATCGCGCTGCAGCCGCTACCGGGGTTACGCTTGTTGCACGGCATGTTGGTGTCATAGAAGTACGGGCAGCGCGTGCGCTGCAGCAGGTTGCCGGCGGTGGTGGCCTGGTTGCGGATCTGGCCCGAAGCGCCCGCCACGATGGCGCGCGTGAGGACCCCGTAGTCGCGGCGAAGGCGCGAATCCGCTGCGAGATCCGTGTTACGCACCAGCGCGCCGATCCGCAGCCCGCCTTCCGGCGTCGGCTCAATCTTGTCGAGGCCGAGGTAGTTGACGTCGATCAGATGCGCGGGCGTCTCGATCTGCAGCTTCATCAGGTCGAGAAGGTTCGTACCACCGGCGATGAACCTGGCGCCCTTGGTGCGCGCCGCGCTGGACGCGGCTTCGGCCGGCGAGCTCACCCTCTGGTAAGTGAATGGTTTCATCGCTTCGCCCCCGCCACTTCGGCGATAGCTTCCTGGATGTTGGAATACGCGCCGCAGCGGCAGATGTTGCCGCTCATGCGCTCGCGAAACTCGGCGTTCGTGGCTTCGGCTCGGGCGGTCAGGTCGGCGGTGACGTGGCTGGGGACGCCCGCCTTCACCTCCTCGAGCATCGCCACGGCCGAGCAGATCTGCCCCGGCGTGCAGAAGCCGCACTGGTAGCCGTCGTGCTTCACGAAAGCCGCTTGCATCGGATGAAGATTCTTCGGCGTGCCGAGGCCCTCGATCGTCGTGATGTCGTGGCCCTCCTGCATCACGGCAAGCGTGAGGCACGAGGCGATGCGCCGGCCGTCGACGATCATGGTGCACGCGCCGCATTGCCCCTGGTCGCAGCCCTTCTTCGCACCGGTGAGGTGCAGTCGTTCGCGCACCGCATCGAGAAGCGACGTACGCGGATCGAGCATCAAGTGGTGATCGGTGCCGTTGACCCGCAAGTGGATGTCGACCGACGGCACGCTCGCAGTTTTGCCACCTGCGGCTGTCGCGGCTTCGGCGGGAATGAGGGGTCCTCCGGCCACCGCGCCGGCTGCCGCGCCCGCCTGCAAAAGTCTGCGCCGTGTGGGATTGAATCCGCTCATCGGAATGCCTCCAGATACTGGGTTAAGTGGAACCAGCAAGCGCCGCGCGGGCGTAGGACGGCTCAATACAGTGCGCAGCGCGTTGGACCACGGGCGAGGTCGTCGAAGCCGTGACGATCAACCGCGCGGCACGACGCGCACGGTGGCGGCGCGCGCTAGTGCACCGATCATCGGCTGCAGGTACGGGCTGCTCGCGTATTTCGCCCGGTAGGCCTCGTCGATGCGATGGTTGAGGGCGCCATCGACGGGCTGGAATGAGACATCCTTTGTCATTCCAGCCGCGCGAATGCGACCGCTTTTCTGCCGTAGCGCCGCCTGGTACCAGCGCGACTGTTGCCCGTTGTAAGCACGGACGTAGAGCTCGTCGTCAACGACCACGGACCAGATCCACGTCGGCGTGCCGTAAGTCTTCCCGTCGTCGCGAAACGGCGAGATGTGCAGGTCGTCCTTTTGCGCGATCCGTTGCAGCTCCGCGGTCGACCAGGCACTCATTTGCCGCGCTTCGCGAATACATCCTTCGCCACCGGCAGCGCCGAGAAGACGTTCGGCCAGCCGACGTAGAACGCGAGATGTGTCATCACCTCGCCCGCCTGCGCCTGCGTCAGGCCATTGTCCATCGCGCGATTGAGGTGGTAAGGCATTTGCGCGACCTGGCCGTTCGCGATCAGCGCGGTGACCGTCACCAGGCTGCGATCGCGCGGCGCCAGGTCCGGACGGAGCCACAGATCGCGGAAGAGCACGTCTGTCGTGTATTGCACGACCCCCGGCGCGACGCTTCCGAAGTCTGCGCCTACCCGCGCGGCGCGTTGCGCCTCCGCCGCTTGGTCCAGCGGCAGGAGCTCGGGCGAAG
>JBHELS010000295.1:0-14272 GCA_046263015.1 Burkholderiales bacterium
GGTGGTCCCGAGACCGCGCAAGCTTTCCACCCGGCGCAAAGCGATCTCTACTACGCGCTGCCGGAGTTCGCGCTGCGGCTTCATTTCCGTCCGACCGATTTCACGCAGGTGAATCACGCCGTCAACCGCGCGCTCGTCGCGCGCGCGATCGAGCTTCTCGACCCGCTGCCGGGCGAGCGCATCGCCGACCTCTTCTGCGGTCTCGGCAACTTCTCGCTGCCGATCGCGCGCCGCGGCGCGCAAGTGCTCGGATTCGAGGGCAGTGCGGAGCTCGTTGAGCGGGCGCGCGCCAATGCGGCGGCGAACGGACTCGTGGCGCAGTTCGAGGCGATGGACCTCTTCATGCCGAATCTCGCGCCTTTCGGAGCGTTCGACAAGGTCCTCATCGACCCGCCGCGCCAGGGCGCGATCGAGCTCGTCAAGTCACTCGCCGCAAGCGCGCCGCGGCGCATTGTCTACGTGTCGTGCGATCCGGCAACGCTCGCGCGCGACGCGGGCGTGCTCGTGCATACGCAGCAATACCGGCTCGCCGCCGCCGGCGTCGTCAACATGTTTCCCCATACCGCGCACGTGGAGAGCATCGCGCTCTTCGAAGCCAAATAAAAAGGGCGCCCGAAGGCGCCCTTTTTGGCGCGCTCCCTTCCTAGTCGCGCTCGCCCGAGAACGCGAGGAGCAGGTTCAAGAGATTGGCGAAGATGTTGAAGAGGCTCATGTAGACACCCGTCGCCGCCATGACGTAGTTGGTCTCGCCGCCGCGCACGATGCGGTTCAAGTCGTAGAGGAGGAAGAGCGAGAACACGACGATAACGAGCGTCGAGATCGTCAGCGCGAGCGCCGGAATCTGAAGGAACATGTTGGCGAGCATCGCGATGAGGAGCGCGATCATGCCGACGAAGAGAAACTTGCCGAGGAAGCTGAAGTCTCGCTTGGTCGTTTGCGCGACCGCGCCCATGGCGAAAAAGATGACCCCGGTGCCAAGCGCAGCGTAGCCGACGAGCTGCGGCCCGTTACGAAGCGCGAGCGCAACGCTCAGGATCGGCCCGAGCCACCAGCCGAGGAGGCCGGTCATGAGGAGGAGGAGCGCAATGCCGACGCCGCTATCGCGGTTGGCGGCGATGCCGAACTGCAGCCCGATGACGGCGCCGAGCATCACCAGCGTCGTGGCGATCGGGTGGGCGAAAACGACGCTCGCGCTCGCCATGCCGACGAAGGCGCCGATCACCGTCGGCACCATGGTGAGCGCGAGAAGCAGATAGGTGTTACGCAGGACCTTCTGCGCCTGCCCGGCGGCCGCGACATCGCCCGCGGGCCTGTAGCTCACCGGGCCGGTCGGCTGGCCGTCGGTGCGTATCGGTTTCAGTTCCATCGGATCCTCCGAGTTATGCGCCTAGACTACCCTAAAATGCGGGCGCGACAGCGCTTTTCAATCCCGGAGGGTTGGCAGAGCGGTCGAATGCGGCGGACTTGAAATCCGTTAGCCCGCAAGGGCTCGGGGGTTCGAATCCCTCACCCTCCGCCATCCGCCGTTCATTACGATTCGCAATAGATCACGGCGCTCAGCGCAGGCTCTGCCGCACCGCGTCGTTATTGAAAAGCTGCTCCAGCTTTCGGCGGTAAGCGACTGGCACCGCCTCCTTCGCGTGGCCGGGCGGGTTGATGGCGCTGCCACCGAGGTCCTCCTTGCCGCCGATGCGGTTTTCGGCGAGCTGGGCGCCGTTAGCGTCGTAGACGCGCACCGTCAGGTCGTAGAGGAGCGCGGTGTTCATCATGGTGTCGCTCTTCCACTCGTTGATCGTGACGAGCGCGAGCCCCTCCTTGCCCGCCTTGGCGATGAGCTCCTTGACGTTCGCCGGCGGGGCGCCCGTGACGCTTACCGCGGTCGTCTTGTAGCCCTTGGCTTCCAGCGAGCGCCCAATGGTGGCCGAAAAATCCTGAGCGAGCGCGTTGCCGCTCGCGGTGGTGACGTCGAACGGATTGCCGAAACCGCCGCGGCTCAAGCCGACGAAATTCGGCGCCTTGTCGCCCGAGGTGACGTACGGGCGCAGATCCTGCGTCGCCACAGCGAGCGCGCGGCCGCCGCTCGGCGCGAGCTCGGCGCTCCCCTCGTGATACACGTGCTGATTGCCGACCGCACAGCCGGCGACGATCAGCATTAAAAGCGCGATCGCGGCGAGTTTCATGGCTCCTCCTCCCTCAGGTGAACGCTGACGCTATGGTACGCGTCAGGCGCTCGCTTGGCCGAGTAGCCAATCGACCGCGTCCGCTTCGGCTGCGAAGCTGCGGAAATCGAGCCCCTTCTGCTGCCCGAGAAGCGCGATGTACTCCTGCGACATGGCGACTTCCTTGCTATCGGAAATGAACGCCACGCGCAGTCCCATGCCGAGCACCTGCGACATCGCCTCCGAAAGCCCCCAGTCCTCCACCTTGAACACCGGGCGCGAGCCGCGCACGGAAATGAGGAGGCGCGCGATCTTGTGCTGCCGCAGCGCGGCGAGCACCGCGTCGACGAAGGTGCGCGTCTCCTCGCCGGTCTCGCGCTCGCGCATCTCGGCCTTGATGTAGCCCGGATGAATGTCAATCGTGTAGCGCATAACGCGGTTATTGTAGGCCGCGGGCCTCGCCGGGCTCGCGGCCATGGAGGACACAGCGATCGTACGCGCCATGCTCGCCGCGATGGCGCTCTTTGCGCCCGAAGCGCCGCGGGCGCGTGATCCACGCGGACGTGCACCGTATTCCGATGGGCATCTGCCAGCCGCAGGTCGGCGCGGGTGCGCTCGCGCGATGGCATCGCGTAGTGTGCGCAGCGACCATCGCCCCTCGAGCGCTGGGACCTCTTCTTGCTAGGGCGAAGGCATGACCATCCTCGCCAAGATCGGGCCCAATGCCACCGACATGATTCGCGCGGACCATGCGCGCGTCCTCACGGCGTTTCACCGCTACAAGGTCGACAGCGCCGCCGCCACCAAGCGCGCGCTGGTCGCCACGATCTGCCTCGCGATCGAGGTGCACGCCGAGATCGAAGAGGAAATCTTTTACCCGGCGATGGCAAGCGTCGACACGGCGCTCGTCGGGCGCCTCATTCCCGAGCACGACCGCATGCGCACGCTGATCGGCCAGTTGCGAAGCGGCGACGCGGCCGATCCGCAGTACGACCAGTGGCTGATGGAGCTCATGCGCGACGTCATGCACCACGTGGCCGACGAGGAAACCATCCTTCTGCCGCAAGCCGAGCGGGTACTTGGCGAGCGCCTGGGCGAGCTCGGCGCGCGCATGATGAAGCGGCGCCTGCAGCTCATGGCGCCGCACGCGGGCGAGATTACGCGCCACACGGCGCGCGCGATGCCGGCCAGCAATTGGATGCTCGCCGCGGGCGGCCTGATCGCCGGCGTCCTCCTTCTGCGGCACGTGCGACGCGCGATGTGATCGAGGCGACGCACATCTACTGCGCGAGTTGCCGCGCCATTCGGCCGGTCGACTTCGAGCGCTTCCTGGCAGCCGAGCCTTCCATGGGGACGAGCGCGCGCTGCTCACGCTGCGGCTGGCTAGCCTTCACCATGATCAGCGAGGCGCGCGTCTACTGCGACGTGTGCGACGAAATCCGGCCCGCGCTCCTGCACGAATACCGCCCGACCGGTCTTCTCTCCGGCGGACTGGTTCGCTGCGCCGTTTGTTACGCGAGCCGCGCCCGGCTTTACGGGACGCAGGTCAGCGCCAAATAAAATCGCAGGCGGGCTGCCCGTTAAGAGGCTGAGCGCCTCGGCACCATCAGATTGCCGACATTGATCTGCACCGCTTCGCCGTTTTGGTTAAGCGTTGTCGTGCGAATCTTGACGATGCCGATATCGGGCCGCGACTTCGAAGCGCGGACTTCGAGCACCTCGGTCTCCACGCGCAGCTCATCGCCCGGGCGCACCGGCAACGGCCAGCGAAACTCGTCGAAGCCGGCGCCGACGATGCCGCCCGCGGGCTCGAGCTCGCTTTCCACCAGCAGTCGCATGGTCATCGCCGCGGTGTGCCAGCCGCTCGCCGCGAGGCCGCAGAAAATCGAGGCGCGCGCCGCCGTGTCATCCAGATGAAAGGGCTGGGGATCGAACTCGGCGGCAAAGCTCTTGATGCGCTCGGCATTTACTACGAGTCGCGCGCGGCCGCCGTATTTCTGTCCGGGGGCGAAATCCTCGAGATAGCGCATTCTTCACTGTTACACTAAAACCCGGTCGGTTCCATGAAAAGACGCGCCGCCCTCTACAGTGGACGCCCGGGCAACGTGGCGCGCCCGGCGCTCAAAGGCGCGCCGCCTGCGAAGCCCGCGGCGGCGCCGGCATCGCGTGCGCCGCGCTTCGCTTGGCGAAAGCTCATTGCCCCCGCGCTCGGCGTCGCCGGCGTTGTAATGCTCGCGGTGTTCTTCTTGCACCAGCCGCGGGTGCTGAGCGAGAAAGACGTGCAGGCCCTCGTCAAGTACACGCTGGAGACGACGCCGCCGCCGCCGACGGCGCGCGATGCGTACGAAAAGATTCTCCCGTCGGTCGTCGCCGTGCGCGCCATCGCCGACGACGGCGAGGAAGGCACGAAGGGCATGGAAACCGGCAAGGCCGATTGGCAGCGCGGCACCGGCGTGATCATTGTCGATAGCGGCCTCATCCTCACGAACCTGCATGTCGTGCAGGGCGCACGGCGCATCCACGTCACCTTCTCCGACGGCCTGGACTCCGAAGCGACCGTGGTGGGCGAGCGCGCAGAGCACGACCTCGCCGTGCTGCAAGCGAAGGAGCTGCCCGACGACATCATGCCCGCGACCATGCGCTCGACCGCCGGCCTGCAATCGGGCGACCCGGTTGTCGCGGTCGGTTATCCGTTCGGTATCGGTCCCTCGACGTCGGCCGGCGTGATCTCCGGCTTGAAACGCGACTACGTCTCGCCCGAGGGCAAGCGCGTTCTGACCAATCTCATCCAGTTCGATGCCGCGGTGAATCCCGGCAATTCCGGCGGCCCGCTCGTCACGCTCGATGGCGAAGTGATCGGCATCGTCACCGGGCTTCTCAATCCGACCGAGAACCGCGTCTTCATCGGCATCGGCTTCGCCGTGCCGATCGAGAACGCGGCCTCCGCGCTCGGTCTTTCTCCCTTCTAAAGGAACACCATGGATCAAGGCTCGACGCTCATGGAGCGCGTGCTCTACGAGGTGAAGAAAACCGTCGTCGGGCAAGACCACTTCCTCGAGCGCGTGCTCGTGGCGATGCTCGCGGGCGGCCACCTGCTGGTCGAGGGCGTACCCGGGCTCGCGAAGACGCTGACCGTGAAGACGCTCGCCTCGACCGTGCGCGGAAGCTTCCGCCGCATCCAGTTCACACCCGATCTCGTGCCGGCAGACCTGGTGGGCACGCGGATCTACAACCAGAAGACCGGTGACTTCGCCACTTCGCTCGGCCCGGTGTTTTGCAACCTGCTGCTCGCCGACGAGATCAACCGCGCGCCGGCCAAGGTGCAAAGTGCGCTCCTCGAGGTCATGCAGGAGCACCAGGTGACCATCGCCGGCCAGACGCACAAGGTGCCCGATCCGTTCCTCGTCATGGCGACGCAGAACCCGATCGAGACCGAGGGCACGTACGCGCTGCCCGAGGCGCAGGTGGACCGCTTCATGATGAAAGTGCTGGTCGGCTACCCGAGCGAAGAAGAAGAGTTCGTGATCGTCGAGCGCGTCACCGGCACTGCGCACGAGCCGATGGCGGTCGCGAGCACGGAGCAGCTGGGCGAGCTGCAGCGCCAATGCAGGAAAAATTATGTCGAGCCCGCGCTCATCCAGTACGCGGTGCGTCTCGCCGCCGCGACGCGCCAGCCGGACAAGTACCTGCTGTACGGCGCGAGCCCGCGCGCCTCGATTCATCTCATCGAGTGCGCGCGCGCGCTCTCGTTCCTGCGCGGGCGCGATTATGCGCTGCCCGAAGACGTGATCGACCTCGTGCCCGACGTGCTGCGCCACCGCCTGGTCCTCTCCTACGAAGCGCTCGCCGAAGGCCTCTCGGCGGACGAGCTCGTGAAGCGCCTGATGCAGCGCGTGCGTCAGCCCGATAAGCCGCTGCAGGCCCATGTCCGAGTCCCCGCAACGCCAGCAGCGCAATCCTGAGGCGCTGCTGCGGCGCGTCGAGTGGACGGTGATCCGTCGGCTCGACGGCCTCCTGCACGGCGACTACCGGACGCTCTTTCGCGGCTTCGGTCTGGATCTCGCCGACCTGCGCGAATACCAATACGGCGACGATGTGCGTCACATCGACTGGAACGTCACCGCGCGGCTGCAGACGCCGTACGTGCGCGAGTACCACGAGGATCGCGAGATCACCGCCTGGTTCCTGCTCGATCTCTCGCGCTCAGTGGACTTCGGCTCGCAGGACGTAAAGAAGGGCACGCTCTCGGCCGATTTTGTCGCGCTCCTCGCGCGGCTTCTGACGCGGCACGGCAACCGCGTCGCCGCGATCCTCTATGGCACGGACGTTGACCGCGTGATCGCGCCGCGCACCGGGCGGCGCCAGGTGCTCGCCATCCTGCACGCGATGATGGCGCGCGAGCCGCTGCCCGCGGGCCCCGGCACCGATCTCGGCACGCTTCTCAAAAGCGCGTTCAACTTCATCCATCGCCGCTCGCTTATCTTCATCGTCTCCGACTTCATCAGCAGTCCGGGCTGGGACCGGCCGCTGACCCAGCTCGCTCAGCGTCACGAGATCGTCGCCGTGCGGCTGCACGATCCGCTCGAAGCCGAGCTGCCGGACCTCGGGCTCCTCGTCTTCGAGGACGCCGAGACGGGCGAGCAGCTTTTCGTCGATACGCACGACGGCCGCTTTCGCAAGCGCTTCATGGACGCCGCGGAGCGTCGCGAGGCGACGCTGCGCGGCGTGCTCGCCGATGCGGGCGTCGATGCACTTGAGCTCTCGACCGGTGCCAATCTCGTTGACACGGTGCTACGCTTTGCCAGTCTGCGCAAACGCAAGGGCACGGTGAGGGTGAATGAGCTTCCAGTGGCCTGAGTTTTTGTGGCTGCTCGCCGGGCTGCCGGTGCTCGTCGCGCTCTACATCTATCTGCTTCGCCGGCGCAAGAAGTTCGCCGTGCGCTTCTCGAGCCTCGCCCTGGTGCGCGAGGCAATGGGCGTCCTTAGCTGGCGGCGCCACGTGCCGCCGGCGCTCGTGCTCGTCGCGCTCGCCGCGCTGATCGTCGCCATCGCCCGCCCGAGCGCGACCATGACGCTGCCTTCGCAGCACGAGGTGGTGATCCTCGCGATGGACGTCTCGGGCAGCATGCGCGCGAGCGACGTCGAGCCCAATCGCCTGGTCGCCGCCCAGGCCGCCGCCAAGGCGTTCATCGCCGATCAGCCCGATCATGTGAAGATCGGCATCGTCGCTTTCGCCGGCACGGCGACGGTGGCGCAGGCGCCGACGCGCAACAAGGAAGACCTGTACGCCGCCATCGAGCGCTTTCAATTGCAGCGCGCCACGGCCATCGGCAGCGCGATCATCGTCTCGCTCGCGACGCTCTTTCCCGATGGCGGCTACGACGTCTCCGCGTTCTCCTATGCGCCCGAGAAGCGCAAGCCGCCGGAGGGCTTCAAGCCGGTGCCGCCGGGCTCGTACAACAACGCCGTCATCATTCTCCTCACCGACGGCCAGCGCACCACCGGTCCCGACTCGCTGATGGCGGCGCGCCTTGCGGCCGAGCGCGGCGTTCGCGTCTTCACCGTCGGCGTCGGCACGCCCGAGGGCAAGGTGGTCGGCTTCGACGGCTGGTCGATGCACGTGCGCCTCGACGAAGAGACGCTGCGCGCGATCGCCGACCTGACGCGCGGCGAATACTTCTATGCCGGCAACGCGCCGGATCTGAGGAAGATCTACGAGACGATGAATTCGCGCCTCGTCATGGAGACGAAGAAGACCGAGATCGGCGCCTTCTTCTCCGCCGCGGCGGCCGCGCTGGTGCTCCTCGCTGCCGGGCTTTCGCTCGCCTGGTTCAACCGCATCCTCTAGAGATGCGGCGAGCCGTCATTCCCGCGACAGCGGGAATCCATGTTTTTAGAAAAAGAAACTGGTTCCCCGCCTGCGCGGCGACGACGGCTTCCGGCCTTCCCTAATGGCAACGTCTTTCGCGCGCGAGCGGCTGATTCGCTTCTCGCATTGCGACCCGGCGGGCATCGTCTACTTCGTCAATTTCTTCGACATGGTGGGCGGCGTGGTCGAGGATTGGTTTCGCGACGCGCTCGGGCTGCCGTTCGACGAGATGCATCTCAAGCGGCGCATCGGCTTTCCGATCGTCAACACCGGCTGCGAATTCTTCCGGCCGGCGCATCTCGGCGACTCGCTCCGACTCGAGCTCGCGATCGCGAAGCTCGGCCGCACCTCGATCGAGTTCGTAGTGCGCGGCTCGGTGCGCGGCGAGGAGAAGTTTCGCGCGCGGCACAAGGTGGCGCTCGTTTCGCTCGACACCTGGCGCTCGCTCGCGATTCCCGAGGACATGCGCGCTAAGATGCAGCCGTTCGTCCAATGAATCCTCGCAGCTTCGTGGCGGTTACGGCGGCGCTGGCGCTCGCCGGCACGGCCGGAGCGCAAAGCATTCGTGGCGTCGTCACGAACGGCAAGACGCTGGAAGCGGGCGTCTGGGTGATCGCCGAGACCGAAGATCTACCGACCAAATACGCGAAGATCGTCGTCACGGACGAGCGCGGCCGGTTCCTGATCCCCGAGCTGCCGAAGGCGAGCTACCGCGTCTGGGTGCGCGGCTATGGACTCGTCGATTCCAAGAAGGTGAAGGCGAAGCCGGGTGACCTCCTGCGGCTGAAAGCGATCGTGGCGCCGAACGAAGGCTCGGCCGCGCAGTACTACCCGGCCATCTACTGGTATGCGATGGTGAAGGTCCCGGCGAGGAGCGAATTTCCGCTCGGCAAAGCCGTGAACCAGATGCAATGGCTCGACGCGCTGAAATCGAACGGCTGCATCGGCTGTCACGCGCTTGGCAACGCCGCGACGCGCACCGTTCCACACGCCCTCGGGCATTTCACATCGTCGCAGGAGGCGTGGGCGCGACGCATCACCTCGGGCCAGGCGATGACGCAGATGACGAACGTCCTCGGCCGGGCCGACCCCGAGCGCATGCTGCGTGAATTCGCCAATTGGACCGATCGCGTCGCTGCCGGCGAGATCCCGCGCGCGCGCCCGCTTAGGCCGCAGGGTGTCGAACGGAACGTCGTCGTCACGCTCTGGGACTGGAGCAATGCGCGCGCGTATCTGCACGACGAGGTGTCAACCGACAAGCGAAACCCGACCGTCAACGCCTACGGCAGGATCTACGGCACGACCGAGGAAAGCACCGACATGCTGCCGGTGCTCGATCCGGCGAAGCACGTGGCCGCGGAGTTCGAGCATCCGGTGCGCGATCCGGAGACGCCGAGCTCCAAGGACGATCCGATGGCGCCGTCGCCCCACTGGGGCGCAAAGCCGCTCTGGGACAGCCACACGACGACGCACAACCCGATGCTCGATGAGCGCGGGCGCATTTGGTACACGGCGCGCGTGCGGCCACCGCGCAACCCCGAGTTCTGCCGCAAGGGCTCGAGCCACCCGTCGGCGCAGGTGCTGCCGCTCGAGAGCGCGAACCGTCAGCTCTCGATGCTCGACCCGCGCACCGGCAAGTTCACGCTCATCAGCACCTGCTTCAGCACTCACCATCTCGCCTTTGCCGAGGACGCGAACCATACGCTCTGGACGAGCGCCGGCGGCGCGGCGAACCCGGCGCTCGGCTGGCTCAATCGACGCTTGTTCGACGAAACGGGCGACGAGGAGGGCGCGCAGGGCTGGACGCCCTTCGTCCTCGATACGAACGGCAACGGCAAGCGCGACGCCTATGTCGAGCCGGGCGAGGCCGCCGATCCGGCGAAGGACACGCGCGTCGTGACCGGCCTCTACGCGGTCGCGGTGAACCCGGTCGATGGGACGATCTGGGGCACCTCGCGCCGCTTTCCGGGCTATGTGGTGCGCGTGGATCCCGGAGCCGATCCCGCCAATACGGCGCTCACCGAGCTCTTCGAGCCGCCGCTGCCCGGTTACGGGCCGCGCGGCGGCGATATCGATCGCCATGGCGTGTACTGGAGCTCGCTCGCAAGCGGTCATCTTGCGAGTTTTGATCGACGCAAATGCAAGGGCCCGCTCAACGGCCCGCAGGCGACCGGCGCGCACTGCCCTGAAGGCTGGACGCTCTATCCGTTCCCCGGGCCGCAGTTCCAGAACCTGAGCGAGCCGGGCAGCGCCGAGTCGAGCTATTACACCTGGGTCGACCAGTTCGATACGTTCGGTCTCGGCAAAAACGTGCCGATCGCGACCGGCAATCTGAACGAAGGCCTGCTCGCGCTCGCCGATGGCAAGTTCGTCCTGCTGCGCGTGCCCTATCCGCTCGGCTATTACACGAAATGGCTGGACGGCCGCATCGACGATGCAGCCAAAGGCTGGAAGGGCCGCGGCCTCTGGTCCACCGTCGCCACGCGCGCGCCTTTCCACATGGAAGGCGGCAAAGGCACGCGGCCGAAAGTCGTGCGCTTCCAGCTTCGGCCGAGCCCGACCGCCGACTGAAATCCGTACCAAGTACAGATTTCGCCCTAGTTGTCGACCACGGCGACCACCTGGATCTCGACGAGCTGCTCGGGTTCGCCGAGCTCGAGAACGGCCATGTTCGTCGTGGTGGGCTTGTGGTTGTACGGCGCGAAGTACGAGTTGACCACGGCGCTCGAGCGGCCGATGTCGCCCGTGCGCGGCCGCGTGCGGAATATGAAGACATGCACCACGTCCTTGGGGGACGCGCCCGCCGCCTTGAGCGTCTGCATGATGCCGTCCATCGTCTGGCGCACCTGCCCTTCGAGATCGTTGGTTAAGTACTTCACCACTTCTTCGCGCTTATGCGGGTGGTCGTGATAGACCGGCAGCGCCGTGCCACCCGCGAGCCACAGGAGCTTGCCGCTTTTCACCTTGATGGCCGGCGAAAACGGCATGAACACGCTCTTGTCGTAGTTCGGGTGGTGGATGATCTCGAGGTTGTTCCCGCTTTGCGCGCGGGCCAAGCTTGCGGCGATGCAGAGGGACACGAACAACATGGCGCGGGCAGCTTTCATGGCGTCTCCTTGGGGTTGACGAGGACGCCGTAGCCTACTCCCCGATGAACCCGGCGAGACGCCGCACGCTCAAGGCCGCTGCCGCACTGGCGCTCACGCCGCACCTCGTGCGCGCTCAAGCGGCTCGCGTGCCCTCGGCGCTCGGCTATCTGCCCTGGTGGATGGCGCCGGGGTGGCGCGAGCTTCGCCTGGACGGGTTCGAGCGCCTCGTGCTCTTTGACGCCCCGATCGGGCCCGACGGGACGCTCGAGCGCCGCGCGTGGCGCGATATCGCGCCGGGGCTCGCTGAGCACGCGCGCTCGCGCGGCTTCGGGCTCGAGCTCGCGCTCACGCTCATGGAAGAAGGCGACTTCGAGCGCGTGTTCGCGCGCGCGAGCGCGCGCGAGCGCCTGCTTGTGGAATGCGCTCGCCATCTAGAGGACCCGATGCTCGCGGGCCTGCACCTCGATATCGAGGGCTACAGTCATGCGAGCGCTACGGCCATCGCCGGATTTCGCGCCTCGCTCGCCGCGCTGCACGAGAGCGCGCTCGCCAAGGGAAAAACGCTCTCGGCCTTCTTCCCCGCGACCGATGACTTTCGCGCCTACGATGCGCGTGCCGCAAGCCGCCTTGCCTGGTGGGTCGCGCAGCTCTACGACGCGCACTGGGCCGAGTCGCAGGTCACGGGTCCGCTCGTGACGAGGAAAGACGCGAATGCCGTGGGCATCGCGCGCTCGCTGGCGCGCCTCGCCGCGCTTGGCGTGCCCCGCTCGCGCACGCTCCTCTCGGTGCCGCTCTATGGTTGGCAATGGCCAGCCGCCTCCGAGCGCCCGGGCGCCGCGGCACTCGGCAAGGCGCGCCTTCTTACGTACGCCGAGACGCCGGCCGCGCTGATGCCGAACGACCGGCTCGCGGCGAGCGCGCTTGCGCGCGCGCACGGGGTGCGGCGCGACCCGGAGCGCAGTCCTTACTATGCGTATCGCGAGGACGGGCAATGGGTCCAAGGCTGGTATGAGGACCTGGAGAGCCTCGAGCACAAGTTCGTGAGCGAGCGGCTGCGCGGCTACGCGGGCCTCGCGTTTTTTCCGCTCGGCTACGACGGCGGCGAGATCGTCGAGCCGCTCCTTCGCTGGTGGCGCGCGCCCGCCGCCTAGAACCTGACGCGCAGCTCCGCTCGGCCCGCGCGAAGCTCCGGCAGCACGATCGCCCAGCGATAGTCATCGAGCCGCTCAAGGCGCGCGCTCAATCCCACGAGTCGCGGTGTGCTGCCGGGCGGCGCGATGAGGATGAGCTGGGCGTTGCGCACGGTCCCTGCCGCCTCGAGATCGATGCGTAGCCCGTCCGTTTCGTCCCTCGCGGCGACGCTCAGCTCTTCGCGGCTGCGCCACCAGCGCGCGAGCGTCTCGCCCGAAGGCGTCCATAGACGCTCGCGCTCCTTCGCCACGCTGGCAAGGAAGGGCGCCATCGCGCGCTCGAGCGGCCCGCCGGCGTAGAACGACTGCGTATGAACCGAGAGCAGGCCCAAGCTGCGCGAGGCGAGCGTGTCCCGAAGGCTGCTCTCCAGCATGCCGCGTGTGCCTTCCTCGTGCAGCTGGCCGCTCTTCAGCAGGTTCATGTCGTCGAGCCAGGTGCGCGGCAGGACGACGAGCGCCTGCTCGGGCGGCACGCCTTTTTCGGCGCTCGAGAACCCGGGCAGCGCGTCGTCGCGCGCATCGGGCGACGCCGCATGATGCCGAAGGCCGTTCGCGCGCAGCAACCGCTCAGTGGTGTCGTCGTAAAGCTCGTAAGGCGCGCGAAAGCCGCCCGCGCGCTTGACGTCCGGCAGCAGCTGCGACATCTGCTTGATCATGGTCTTCAGCCGCGCGTCCTGCTGCGCCGTGGTGAGTTTCGCGAAGCCGTTGTGCACCTCCGCGTGGTAGGCGATCTCGTGGCGCGAGGCGAGCCGCTTCAGCACCGCCGGGAAGCGCAGCGCCTCCGAGGTGACGGAATAAAACGTACCGCGCAAGCCGAAGCGCTCGAGCTGCGCGGCGAAGCGCAGGCTGTTGTCGAACTTGTCCTCGGTGTCCATCTCGATGAGTAGCGCCGCCTGATGCGGATAGGGCCAGGCGCTTTTCATGACGATGGGCTTGCCGGCGAGCCAGTCGAGCGTGCCGAGAAGGAGCGCGTCGACATCGGCTTGTGCGCCGCCCCAGCTCGTCTCGATGAAGCCGAAATAGGCGCGCCGCGCGCCGCCGCGCTCGTCGAACGCCGCGCCCGCGAGGAGCGCCCCCGGGGAGCCCGTGTCGCGATCCCAGTTGGAGTAGCGCGCGGCGCCATTACGCGTGCGCACGCGAAGGAGCGGCTCCGGGGTCGCGAGCAGAGAGATGCGCTTGCCCGCGGACAGGCGGCTCGTCATCGGCGTCTCGCCGTAAGGGAGCAGGAAATGCTCGTCCACTGCGCCCGGCACCTGCGCCGCCACGGTGGCGCCGAAAAGCTCGTCGATGAAGTCGTAGCCCACCCACTGGCCGCGGCCATCGCGCACACCCAGTGCCCACGTGCCGAGCACGCTCCAACCCGCGGCGAGGCGGGCGCGGATCGCCTGGCGCTCTTCGGCCGAAAGCGCGACCACCGAAGGAAGGATCAGCACCGCCGGCTCGGCGAGCGAGGCGAGGTCCGCGGCGCGCATCTCGCGCACCGTCAGGCCTTGCCGGGCGAAGAACTCGCGCCACGGCCCGAGCACCAAGTCGTACTGGCCGCCGTTGCCACTGAAGAACGCCTCGGTGACATCGCTTCGCAGGAGCACGAGCGGCTTTGCGGCAAGCGCGGAAAGCGCAAAGAGCGCCATCGCGAGCGCCGCGAAAAGTCGGGCGAGCTTACTCATAGTCCTCTCCGGTATAGCGGAAGACGAGCGGCACCTCGTCGGCGGCGTGCTCGCGCCGTCCGGCGCCGGGCCGGCGGCGCCTGAGCATCAGCGTCGCGTAGGCGCCCACCGCGAAAACGAGCGTGGTGAGCGAAAGGAAAAGAACCAGATGGGTGAGAAAGACGAAGTACGCTTTCATAGGGGTCTATGCGGCTTTCAGCTTTCCGAGGCGTGAGAGCTTGTCCCAGGTCATGCGCACGGCGGCGAACTCCTCCGCCGCGGCGAGGAGGCGCGCGGTATCGAGCACCACCATGTAGAC
>JBHELS010000296.1:0-7849 GCA_046263015.1 Burkholderiales bacterium
TAAGAAGATCGACGAACCGAAGGAAGTCCTTGTCTGGCATTTCAGCTAGTCCCAGCTGCCAAGCCCGAATGGTGGACTCCGAGACGCCCAACCGCTCGCTAAGCTCACGAATGCCGAGGCGCCTTTCAGCGATTTCCAGGCCCCGCATTACGAGAGGACTTACGGGCAGACGATTCACGGCCGGTAAATCTAACCGAAAAGTCGTCGAAGGGGAGGCATGAACTCTGGCCGCGAGTACCCAGCCGATGCCGTAACGGAGAGCCGTCGCGGCGAATCGCTACATCGAACCCCTAGCGGACGGTGCTTGCCTCGCAATGACTTTGCTCGGCTGGTTTCCGGAATTGGCTACGCAGCTCATAGAACTGCCCGAGGTTGTCATCGATGGCGAGCTTGTAATGCCGGACAGCAAAGGTTCAGCCGGCGGCGGTCTTTGCTTTCGATCTGCTCTACGGGGCCGGAAAGACTACAGACAGCAACCGCTGACGCGGCTTCAGCGCCTGGTGAAGCCGTTGCGGCGTGTTTGCTACTGCCAGCACATCGGCGAGAACGGCGAGCGGCTATTCGCGGAAGCCGAGCGCTGGGTTTCGAGGGAATCGTCGCAAAGCGCGCGGATTCGGCCTACCAACGCGGCCGTACCCCGACCTGGGTGAAGGTGAAGACGTCGCACGGCCGGCATATCGATGAAGAGGGGGCCAAGTGGAACGAATAGTCCGGGACCCAACTGCCCGACCATTCGGCGAGCGTGCGCGCTGTAAGCGCTCGGCCGCCGTTTAGCGGAAATTGCGGAAGGCCTTTAGCGGCGGCCTATCATGCTCTCAACAAATCGGTGCACCAAAGAGCGCCGCGCTTTCTTTTTGCGTTCTGGGCGCGGGCCCGGACGAGGCTGGGCATGCACCTCGCGGGCAGGCCGGGCCGGCGCCGTAGGGACTGCGCCGATTGCTAGCAGCCCGATACGAGTCAGCCTGAATTCTTGCGGGTTGATCGACTGTATGAAGCCCTTTGCAACGAGCGCTGCATAAGCGCTGCTGTAGGCGCCGTAATGCGCGCTCAACCATTGCGCGCTTAGCGCTCTCACTAGTTGATCACCGGCCGCCTCTCTGTACAGAACACCGATCTGGGCTAGTACAGCTTTCTCGCCTGGTGTAAGGTCCATTCGTATTCCTCATTAATTGCGGTGTCTTCCGGCTGCCGCTCGGATGTGGCTACGCAATGTTTACGTTTTCCGCCTCGAGTAGGTCTATCAGCATGCTCACCTTCCAGGCGGGCATCGCGCGCGAGTCTTCCAGCCAATCTTCCAATATGGCGCTTGGGACGTTTAACCAGTGGGCGACGGTCGTCCGACCAAGCATCTCTATAGCTACTCTCAGCATCCTCTGACGCCAGCCCCTCGATTCGGAATCCGCATGCGCAAGCATCTCGACCTCTATTAATTTATCGGCCGGCAAGGGTACCGGCAGGGCCTTATTGCTGGCGGGCTCGCGCCAGTAATGTTTCGTTATTGCCCTGTGCAAGGTGGCCATGCGGCGCGCGACTGTTAGATAGTGTTGTCGCCATTGCTCCGACGACTACAAGCGTGGATGAACGGGTTGATGCGTAAGCCCAGCGCGCCTGGCGGAGCGCGAATGACTCGCGAGATTTCGACAGCCGAGGTCGTCCCGCCTCCGGGGTTAGCGCCGGAGCGGCGTGTGCTTGACGGGCCTAGCACAAGGTTGGAGCCGCTCGATCCCGAGCATCATGGCCCGGCACTCTACGAGGCATCTCATTCCGACGAACGCGCCAAGGAAGTGTGGACTTATCTGCCGGATGGACCGTTCGAAAGCTCATCCGTGTTTAAGGAATGGCTTAAACGCAAAGGAAGCGAGCCGGGGCGGCTGTTCTACGCATTTCGCGACAAGACGAGCGACCGCCTCGCAGGTATGGCGAACTACTTCGAAGTCCGACCGGCGATGGGCTCGCTCGAAATCGGCTACGTCTGGTTCGCACCGTTCTGGCAACGCACGACCCAAGCTACTGAAGCGTTCTTCCTCATGCTGAGCTATGCGTTCGATACGTTGAAGTACCGACGCGTGCAGTGGCGTTGCAATGCGGTGAACCATAGGTCACGGTCAGCGGCAACGAGGTTGGGCTTCATCTTCGAAGGTGTCTGGTATCAAGATATGGTCGTCAAAGGCCGAAATCGCGACACCGCCTGGTATTCGATACTCGATAATGAATGGCCTCGTCTGCGTGCGAACTTTGAACGCTGGCTTGCGCCGTCGAACTTTGATGAGCAAGGGCACCAACACTGTTCCTTGCGGCAGCTTAATGAAACGAGGACGGACATCGCGTAGATTTGCGCCGCCGTACGATTCCAGCAGACAAAACGCGGTTCTCGCCGCTTTTTGTTTGGAGCGCCCTCCTTTGAAGGCGCACTGCTTAGCCAATAAGCGCGCCAACAAAATGCCGCATCGCACTCCGATAACAGCCGCAACTCGAAATACGACCCGGAACTAGTTCGCCGAGATTCGTGGGTGAGGGTGGGACAATGAGGCGCTTTTTCCTAAGGGAGGGAAAACATGATTTCAATAAAGCGAAGCTGCATCCTTCTCACCTTCACCATCTTTCTTGCCGCGGGCTGCGCGAGCACGGGCGGCGGCGGGGACTTCTTGAGCGATGCCCGCATCACGACTCGCGTGAAAAGCGCCATCTACAACGAGCCCGAGCTCAAGGTCATGGCCATCCATGTCTCAACGGAGGAGGGGGTGGTGCATTTGAGCGGCAAGGTGCAGACGCGCGCGGAACGGACGAAGGCAATCCAGGTCGCGCGCAAGGTCGAAGGCGTGAAGATGGTGAGGAACGAACTCACCATAGAGAAGTAAGCGTTTAGCGTCACCGAAAGCCCGGCCGTAGCCAATAAGGCGAGTTGGGGCTTTCGCGCCAGATTCGACCGCAACGCGAACGGCCCGAGGCATGACGCTTCGGGCCGTTTTGCATTTGAACGCCACCCTCTGCTCCGCGATCGTCAGAACTGCTCTAGCCCGACGACCGCGGCCTTAGCGCGTGTCGCCGGCCTCGGCCGCATTCGGTATGCTGCAGGCCCTTTTGTTTTTTTTTGGCTGGCGAGTATTTGAACAAGCAGGCCCTGGCAGTTCTCAACGAGGTGTTCGGGTATCCGGAATTTCGCGGGCACCAGGCGGAGGTGATCGAGCACGTCGCAGTGGGCGGCGATGCGTTGGTGCTGATGCCGACCGGAAGCGGCAAGTCGCTTTGCTATCAGATTCCGGCGCTCCTGCGAGACGGTGTCGGCGTGGTGGTCTCGCCGCTCATCTCGCTCATGCAGGACCAGGTGGCCGCGCTGGCCGAGCTTGGCGTGCGCGCCGCGTTTCTCAACTCGACGCTCAGCGGCGCGGAAGCCGCGGACGTCGAGACGCGCGTGCGCCGCGGCGAGCTCGATCTCCTCTATGTCGCGCCCGAGCGGCTGCTGATGTCGCGTTGCCTCGAGCTGCTCTCGGCGAGCCGGCTCGCGCTCGTCGCAATCGACGAGGCGCACTGCGTCTCGCAATGGGGGCACGACTTCAGGCCGGAATACCTGCAGCTCTCCATCCTGAAAGAGCGCTTCCCGGGTGTGCCACGCATCGCGCTCACCGCAACCGCCGACTCGCACACCCGTGCCGACATCCTCGAGCGGCTCGGGCTCGACCGAGCGCGTGTCTTCGTCTCGAGCTTCGACCGTCCGAATATCCGCTACCGCATCGTTGAGAAGGACGATGGGCGGCGCCAGCTCGTGGACTTCATCCGCGGCGAGCACGCGGGCGAAGCCGGCATCGTCTATTGCCTTTCGCGCAAGAAGGTCGAGGAGGCTGCTGCCTTCCTCGAAGCGCAGGGGATTCCTGCTCTCGCGTATCACGCCGGTATGGAAGCCGAGACTCGCCGGCGCCACCAGGAGCGCTTCCAGCGCGAGGACTCAATCGTCATGGTGGCGACCATCGCCTTCGGCATGGGCATCGACAAGCCGGACGTGCGCTTCGTCGCGCATCTCGACCTGCCGAAGAGCGTCGAAGGCTATTACCAGGAGACCGGGCGCGCGGGACGCGACGGCTTGCCCGCGGACGCCTGGATGGCCTATGGCCTGCAGGACCTGGTGCAGCTTCGCCGCATGATCCAGGAGTCCGAGGCGCCCGAGGCGCAAAAGCGCATCCAGTCAACGAAGCTCGATGCCATGCTCGGCCTTTGCGAGACGGCCGAGTGCCGTCGCGTACGGCTGCTCGCCTACTTCGGCGAAGCGGGGCGGCCCTGCGGCAACTGCGACACCTGCCTCGATCCGCCGCAGACCTTCGATGGCACGCTCGCCGCGCAGCAGCTGCTTTCGTGCATTTATCGCACCGGCCAGCGCTTCGGTGCCATGCACGTGATCGACGTGCTGCGCGGTGAGCTCACCGACAAAGTCACCCAGCACGGCCACGAAGCGCTGACCACATTCGGCATCGGCGCCAACCGCAGCGAGCGCGAATGGCGTGCCATCGCTCGCCAATGCATCGCGCTCGGCCTGGTGGAAGTGGACCATGGCGCTTACGGCGCGCTGACGCTCACGGCGGAGAGTCGCGCCGTGCTGAGAGGCGAACGCAGCATTGCGCTACGCGCCTGGCGCGAAGGCAAACGAAGCGCGCGGCGGGCGAAAGTCGCGGCAGGCGCGGCGGATCTGTCGACGGAAGCGAGCGCGCTTTTCGACCGGCTGCGCGCCTGGCGCCTGGAAGCCGCGCGTCGCCACGGCGTGCCGGCGTATGTCATCTTCCACGACGCGACGCTGCGAGAAATCGCACGCGTGCGCCCCTCTTCACTCGACATGCTGCGCGGCGTGTCGGGCGTCGGCGCAAGAAAGCTCGAGGCCTACGGCGCGGAGATCATCGGCCTCGTCCACTGAGGCGATTGGACCGCATCGGCCGATCACTGTATAAAGGCGGGGTAGGATTTCAGTCGGCGACGTGGCCGGTGTCGGGTCGTAGCGGTTCGTACCTCCTCACTCTCTCGTTCCCTGCTTGATTCTGCGCCGGCGCTGCGTGTTGCGGCCCCGGATCCAACTAACCAAGGAAGAGACGATGACCAAAGGTACGGTCAAGTGGTTCAACGACGCCAAAGGGTTTGGCTACATCACCCCCGATGACGGCAGCAAGGATGTCTTCGTGCACTTTTCGGCGATCCAGTCGAGCGGCTTCAAGACGCTGAAGGAAAACGACAAGGTCGTGTTCGACGTCGAGCAGAGCCCGAAGGGCCCGCGCGCCGCCAATCTCAAGCTCGCCTAAGACGCGCAGCCGCAACGCAAGCCCGGCGCGCCCGGGCTTTTTGGGAGAAGCGGGATATGAATAAACCACCACCACCGGCGGTGCTGCCGCGCGGCCGGATCGCCAAGTGGACGAAGGAGCAGCTCGATCGGCTGAGCACGCCCGAGCTGCGCACGCTGCTCGACAACGCCGCGCGCCTGAACGAGCACGAGGTCGTCACGCTGTGCAACGCACTCCTCGATGCGCGCCCGCGCGGTCGCGTGGCCGTGCGCCGCCGCGCGAATGGCGAGTTCAAAGGGTTCGTCAGCCGCGCCAAGGCCTTCCAGCTGCACGGCGTCACGCCGCGCAGCCGCGTATGGAGCCGTGGCGGCGTGCGCAGCGACGGCGGCGTGATGCTCGCCTTGCGCATCGAGGACGTGCAGCGCTCGGGTGCCGCCAACGTCTGTCTGCTATGGGCACCGAACATCGACAATGCGCGCCCCTGGTCGGATTCGCCCGCGGGGCAGGAACGCCTCGAGCACTGCCGGCTTGCCCTGGAGCGCGGCGTCGCCGAAGGAGTGCTTGCCTACGGCGGCGAAGCGACGGACGCGGCGTCGGAGCGCATCGGCGGCAAAGCCGAGCGTGTCGACGCCGAGAACGTGCTCAAGCTCGAGGTGGAAAGCCGCGAGGGCGAATACTGGGCGCGCTGGACGTCGGGGACTTCCAAAGTCTAGCGTCGACGAACCTCATCGCGAAAAAGCGCGCCCGTTTGTAAGCCGCACTTAACACTCGTGCGTTCAAAGTAGGACGATGGGCATACGCACGCTCCTACTTAGCGCCGCGCTCGCCGTCCTCGGCATCTGCGCCTTGGCGTGGCAGCTCGACAAGCCTCCGCGTAAGACGATAACGCCGGGCGGGATAACTTTCATCGAGCAGGACATCCGCATCTTCGGACCGGCGAATCGCTACACCATCGCCACGCGGATCGTCCGGCCGCAAATACCGGGGCGCCTCGGCGCCGTGATCCTCAATCACGGGGCCGGCGCCACTGCGCGCGAGCGACGCGACGAGTCGCCGGAGCTCATGCGCGCCGCGGCGCTCGAGTTTGCGGAGCGCGGCTATGCCGTCTTTTTGCCGCTCCGTGCCGGCTTCGGCGCGACGGGCGGGCCGCTCGGCGAATACGTCGGCTCCTGCGAATCGCCCGATTACCTGCGCGGCATGACGGCCGCCGGGGACGACATCATGGCGGTGTACGCGTTCGTTCGCCGGCTCCCCTATGTCGACGCCTCGCGCATCATTCTCGCTGGACAGTCGGCGGGCGGGCTCGCGGCGCTCTTTGCCGCCGGGCGCGAGCCGCCCGGGCTCGCCGCGGTACTCGCCTTCGCCGCCGGCATGGGCGGTGATCCTCAGGCGCACCCCGGAACGCCGTGTGCGCCCGAGACGATGGCGGCGCTCTTCTCGCACATGGGCCAGCACGTCAAGGCGCCGGTGCTTCTGCAGTACGCACAAAATGATCGCTTCTTCGGCGTCGCGAGCTCGCGCCTCTGGTTCGAGCGCTTCCGTGGCGCCGGCGCGCCGGCTGAATACGTGCTCTTGCCGACCTTCGGCGCCGATGGTCACTTCGTCTTCACCGCCGCCGGCGGCGCGCGCTATTGGGTGCCGGCCGTCGAGACATTCCTGCACCGCATCGGCCTACCTTTCGAGCGACTTGTCGGTGCCTGAGGCAAGGTGACGATCACTTTCACTCGCTTCCTTGGAAAATTGTCGCTGCTCGCCTCCACCGCGAAATAGACGGCGTGCTCACCGCCGTAAAACAGTCGGCAAGCGCGGTCGGTCACCCTCTTGCCTCGCGGTAGGATTGCCCAGCCGCCATGCCATCCGCCCGTCTTTTCTTCCTCCCCGCCACGGTCAGCGTGGACCCCATCGCGCGGGAATGAAGCCGCCGCGCTTCGAATATCACGACCCGAAGACCGTGCCGGAGGTGATCGGGCTACTTGGCAAGCTTCAGAACGCGCGGGTCCTTGCCGGCGGCCAGTCGCTCATGCCGATGCTCAACATGCGGCTCGCGGCTCCAGACCACATCGTCGATCTGAACGGTGTGAGCGAGCTCGCTTATATACGTGAGGAGGGCGAGGCGCTGGTGATCGGCGCGATGACCCGCCAGCGCGATCTGGAATTCGATGAGCGCATCCGCGCCCGCTCGCCCCTCATGCACGAGGCGGTGCTGCAGGTCGGCCATCGCCAGACGCGCAACCGCGGCACGCTGGGCGGCTCGCTCTGCCAGCTCGATCCATCCGCCGAGCTGGTGGCGGTCGCGGCGACCGTGGATGCCCTGGTGACGGTGCAAGGGCCGGGCGGCGCGCGCTACATGCCGTTTGCGCAATTTCCCGCCGGGCTCATGACACCCGCCCTGCGCGAGGGCGAGCTCCTGACGGCGGTTCGCTTTCCCCTGTGGCGCAAAGGCCACGGCCATGCATTCATCGAGTTCTCGCGCCGGCATGGCGACTTCGCCATTGTCTCGGCGGCGGCGCTCCTCGAGGAGGATGCAAGCGGCAGGATTACGCGCGCGGCGCTCACCTTGGGCGGCATCGCGCCGGCGCCGGTGCGCGCGC
>JBHELS010000297.1:0-5056 GCA_046263015.1 Burkholderiales bacterium
GTCTGGAAGTGGTCGATGACGACGCTGAAGAGATCCTCGCGCGCGAAACCGGCGATGACCTTGTCCGACTCCGGGCACACCGCCACCGGATTGTTGTTATAGACGACGATCGCCTTGACCGGCGGCTGGGCAGCGGTAAGCGCATCGCCGAGCTTCGACTGGTTGACGGTTCGCGGCCGGCGCGCGCCGAGCAGATCGGGGCGCTCGAGCGCCGCGTGGTCGAACTTATAGAAGTCGGCGGTGGTGAGGACGATGCCACCCGCCACATCGCGCCATGCGCCGACGAGCGCCGGCAGGCAGGCGATGGTGCGCGCGGCAATGCCGCCGCCCGCGTGGCGCTGCATGCCATAGTTCAAGCGAATGGCGGCGGGCTTCGTCGTGCCGTAGTCGCGCGCGAGCTGCACCACCTCTTCCGCGCGCAAGCCGCAAAGCCGCGCCACGCGCTCGGGCGGATACTCGGCAAGCACGCGCTGCTCCAGCGCATCATAGCCAAGCGTATAGCGCGCGACGTAATCGCGCTCGACCAGTCCCTCGCGCATGAGCACATGCATCATGCCGAGCGCGAGCGCGCCATCGGTACCCGGCAAAAGCGCGACGTGCTGCGTGCATTTCTCCGCCGACAAGCTGCGATACGGATCGATCGCGATCACCTTCGCGCCACGGCGCTTCGCCGTCTGCACGCGTGACCACAGGTGCAGGTTGGAAACGATGGGGTTCGCGCCCCACAGGATGATGAGCTTCGCTTCGTCGAAGCGCTCCGGGTCCATGCCGACCGAGCCGCCGAGGGTGGCCTTGATGCCGTACTTGCCGGCGCTGGAGCAGAGCGTGCGGTCGAGAAGCGAGGCGCCGAGCTTGTAGAAGAAACGCCGGTCCATCGAGCTGTACTGCACCATGCCCATGGTGCCCGCGTAGCTGCACGGCAGGATGGTTTGCGGGTCCTCGGCCGCGAGCGTCTTCAGGCGCGCGGCAATCTCGTCGAGGGCCTCGTCCCACGAGACGCGCTCGAAGCGTCCTTCGCCTTTGCGTCCCACGCGCTTCATCGGATAGCGGAGCCGTTCCGGCGAATACGTGCGCTCGAGGTAGTACGCGACCTTCGTGCAGAGGGTTCCCTCGGTGAAGGGCATCTTCGGATCGCCGTGGATCTTGGTCGCCACGCCGTCTTCCACGGTCACCAGCATCGCGCAGGTGTCGGGACAATCGTGCGGGCAGGCGACGCGAACGACTTCGCTCATGACCGTCATTTTACGTCCATGAGCTCGATCCAGTGCTTCACCGGCATTGCGCTCTCTGGCTGCAGATGGCTCAGGCAGCCGATATTGGCGGTGGCAATGACATCGGGGGCGCCGCTCGCGAGTGCGACCAGCTTTCGCTCGCGCAACTCGCCCGCGATCCCGGGATGCAGCAACGAGTAGGTGCCGGCCGAGCCGCAGCAAAGATGCGCATCGGGCACGCTGGTGAGCTCATAGCCCGCCGCGCCAAGGAGTGCCTCCACCTTGCCGCGCAGCTGCTGCCCGTGCTGCAGCGTACAGGGCGATTGGAATGCCACCTTGCCGCGCGTCGCCGCGCTGGCGCGAACCATGTCCGGCGTCAGCACCTCGCACAGATCGCGCGTCAGCGCGGAGATGCGCGCCGCCTTCTCGCGATAGCGCGCATCCTGCGACAGGTAATGACCGTACTCCTTGACGGTCACGCCGCAGCCGCTCGCCGTCATGACGATCGCTTCGATGTCGCCGCTCGTCACGTGGGGCCACCAGGCGTCGATCAGCGCGCGCATGTCGTCGCGGCCTTCCTCCTGGTAGTTGAGGTGAAAGCGGATGCCGCCGCAGCAGCCGGCGGCCGGCGCCTCGATGAGCGAGATGCCGGCGCGGTCGAGAACACGCGCGGCGGCCGCGTTGATCGACGGCGCAAGCGAGCCTTGCACGCAGCCCGCGAGCGCGAGCATCTTGCGCGCATGACGTGGCGCCGGCCACGGACCGGCCGCCGGCCGGCGCACCGGCACTTTGCACCGCAGGCGCGGCGGCAGGAGCGGCCGCGCAAGGCGGCCCAACGCGAGGCCGGTCGCGAAAAGCTGCGGCCGTGGCAGCGTGCGCGCAAGGAATGCACGGCGCGCGCGCTCGAGCGGCCCGCGGCGCGTCTTCGCTTCGACCACGGCGCGGCCGATGTCCACGAGCCGCCCGTAGCGCACGCCCGAAGGACAGGTGGTTTCGCAGGCGCGGCAGGTGAGGCAGCGATCGAGATGCAGCCGCGTCTTCTCGCTGATCGGCGCGCCTTCCAGCGCGCGCTTGATGAGATAGATGCGCCCGCGCGGGCTGTCGAGGTCGTCGCCCAGGACCTGGTAGGTCGGGCAGGTGGCGGTACAAAAGCCGCAGTGCACACATTTGCGCAGGATCGACTGCGCCTCCTCCCCCTCGGGCGTGTGGCGGATGAAGTCGGCGAGCTCGGTCTGCACTTCGGTTACAGGTCCGGGTAGAGCCGCCCGCGATTGAAGATGCCGGCCGGATCGAATGCCTCTTTCAGCGCGCGATGCAGCCGCGCGAGCACCGGGTCGAGCGGCGCAAAGGCGCCGTCGGGCTTTTGCCGCGCGCGAAAGAGCGTCGCATGTCCGCCGGCGCGCTTCGCCGCGTCGCGCACCTGCGCCGAGTTCCCGGTTGCACGCAGCCACCGCAAGGCGCCGTGCCATTCGAGAAGCGGCGCACCGAGCTCGAGCGGCGCCGTGATGGACGGGACCGCGATGCGCCACAGATCTTCGTCGCCGGCGAAGAACGGGTGCGCCTGTTCGCGCAAGGCGCGCCACCAGGCGGCGCCGTCCGGTAAGTCCTCGCCACCGATCCGCGAGAGCGCAGCAGCGAGCGCGGGCTCCGAGCCCGAAAGTCGAATGTGCAGCGCGCCCTGATGCCAGGCGGTGGCCGATACGGGGAGCGGCTCGCCCGCCCAGCGATTCATCGCCTCGAGCGCGCGTGCTTCGCTCATCTCGAGGCGCCGCGTGCGCTCGGCGCGCGGTGCCGGCAGCACCTTGAGCGACGCTTCGGCGACCAGGCCGAGCGTGCCGAGCGAGCCTGCGACCAGGCGCGAGATGTCATAGCCGGCGACGTTCTTCATCACGCGGCCGCCGAATTCGAGCACTCGGCCTCGGCCGTCGATCAGCTTCACGCCGAGCACGAAATCGCGCAGTGCGCCCGCGCTCGCTCGCCGCGGCCCCGAGAGGCCGGCGGCAATGCAGCCGCCGAAGGTCGCGGCGCCGAAATGCGGCGGCTCAAAGGCGAGGCACTGCGCGTTCCTGGCGAGCGTCTCCTCGATCTCCACGAGCGGCGTGCCGCAGCGCGCGGTGAGGACCAGCTCGCTCGGTTCGTAATCGGTGATGCCGGCATAGCCGCGCGTGTCGAGCAATTCGCCCTGGGCGGCGTTGCCGAAGAAGCGTTTGCTGCCGCCGCCACGCAGCTCTAGCGCGCTCGAGCGCGCCGCCGCGTCGCGGATGCGGTCCTGCAATGCGTCGAGGCTCAAAAGCGCGGCAGCTCGGCGTGCGCGAGCTTGCCGCCGTGCACATGCATGCGACCGTATTCGGCACAGCGCGCGAGCGTCGGCACCGCCTTCCCGGGATTGAGCAGTCCGCGCGCATCGAAAGCGCGCTTGACGCCATGGAAGAGCTCGAGCTCGCCCCGCCCGAATTGCGTGCACATCTGGTTGATCTTTTCGACGCCGACGCCGTGCTCGCCGGTGATGGTGCCGCCCACCGCCACGCACTTTTCCAGCACCTCGGCGGCAAACGCCTCGGTGCGCCGCAGCTCGTCGGCGTCATTGGCGTCGAACAAGATGAGCGGATGCAAATTGCCGTCGCCAGCGTGAAAGACGTTGGGGCAGCGTAAGCCGTACTTCGCCTCGAGCTCGGCGATGAACGTCAACACCTCGCCCAAGCGCTTGCGCGGGATCGTGCCGTCCATGCAGTAATAATCCGGCGAGATGCGGCCGACGGCCGGAAACGCGGCTTTGCGCCCCGACCAAAATCGCAGCCGCTCGGCCTCGTCGCGCGATACGGCGATGCGCACCGCGCCCGCCGACTCGAGCACCGCCGTCATGCGCGCGATCTCGTCCTCGACTTCCGCCGCCATGCCGTCCGACTCGCAAAGGAGAATCGCCATCGCCTCGAGGTCGTAGCCCGCGCCGACGAACTGCTCGACGGCGTGCGTCGCGGGACGATCCATCATTTCCAGCCCGGCGGGAATGATGCCGGCCGCGATGACCGCGGCCACTGCGTCGCCCGCTTTCTCGAGCTCGTCGAAGGACGCCATGATCACGCGGGCGCACTGCGGTTTCGGCAGCAGCTTGACTGTCACTTCCGTGACGACGAAAAGCATGCCCTCGGAGCCGATCGCGAGCGCAAGAAGGTCGAGACCTTGAACGTCGGGACCCTGCGAGCCGAGCTCGAGCGGCTCGCCGTCGATAGTGAAGCCGCGAACGTGCAGCACGTTGTGCACGGTAAGGCCGTATTTCAGACAGTGCACGCCGCCCGAGTTCTCGGCCACGTTGCCGCCGATCGTGCAGGCGATCTGGCTCGACGGATCCGGCGCGTAGTAGAGCCCGAAGGGCGCCGCTACTTCCGAGATGGCGGCGTTGCGTACTCCGGGCTGCACGACCGCGAGACGCGCACGCGGGTCGACGCGCAGCACGCGCATGAACTTGGCCATCGAGAGCAGCACGCCGTCGCCGGCCGGGAGCGCGCCGCCGGAGAGCCCGGTGCCTGCGCCGCGCGGCACGACGGGCACCGCCATGGCCGAGCACAGGATGAGCACGCGGCGCACCTGTTCCTCGGTCTCGGGCAGGGCCACCACCATCGGCAGCTGCCGATAGGCGGTGAGTCCATCGCACTCGTAGGGGCGCGTGTCCTCTTCCTCGAAGAGCACGGCGCGCGCCGGGAGGAACTCGCGCAGCGCGCGCGCCACTTCGTGTCTGCGATTCAGGGAGAGAGGTGCGGCTTCGCCCACGTCAAGCCTTCGAGCGTGTCACCGCGCGGATTGTATTCGCATCCCACCCAGCCGGCGTAGCCGATGGCGTCGAGATG
>JBHELS010000298.1:0-2790 GCA_046263015.1 Burkholderiales bacterium
CCGTAGAAATGACGGAAAAGCTCGTACGTCCCGTCGATGAGATGGACGACCACTCTAAATGGTGACAGTCACCATTTAGAAGAACCGGATCGTCGGGTCGCGCTTGATCTGCTCGATGAGCGCGACCTCCCAGGCAAGGTACTCGCGCGCGTGCTGCTCAAAGCCGGCCTCGTGATCGTAGGGCTTGTACCAGACGTCGTCGCGCGCGGTCGTGGCGCGCTCGTGGCCGGATTCCCAAGGGCCGCGCCAGGCGCCGTTGCCGCCCTCGAGGACGCGCACCGTGGCGCCAGGCCAGAGGCTCGAGACGTCCGGCGCGGCGAGCTGCGCGAGCACACCATCCTCCGAAGTCAGCGTGAGCGCGGGCACCTCGCCGATGCGTCGGCGCGCCTCGTCCAGCCGCGAGCGAACCAGCCACCATGCGCCGGGAATGTGGCGGTGGTGAAAACGCAGGCTCGTCGAGAAATCGAGCACCGCGCCTTCGGCCTCTCGGGTCATGGGCCATGGTCGTAAGCCGAGCACGGGCGCCTTGCGGGCTCCACTTTCCAACTCGAAGCCGGCGAGGCTCGCGAGCACGTACACGTCATGCCAGCCCATCTGGCCGAGCCAAGACGCGGTCATCACGGCGCGCACGCGCTCCGGATCGATGAGGACAACCCGCGCATGGCGCACCGCCATGTATTCGTCGGCTGCCTGCACGAGCTGACCGCCCGGCGCATGGCGCGAGCGGGCGATGTGCGAAGTCTCGAACTCCTCGCGCGTGCGCACATCGAGGAGATAGGTGGTGCGCCGCTCGTCGTGCAGCCAGCGGTGCACGAGGCCGGCGTCGGCGAATTTGACGCCGTGGCGCTGCGCGACGCGCTCGGCGGCCGCTTGCGCTTTCGCACGACCTTCGGCGCTCGGCGCACGCGCGTAGCGCGTAGCGCCGCGCTCGCAGCCAAAGCCCGTGAGCTCCCAGCCCATCGTGCCGTCCTTCAGCGCGACCACGCGGTTCGCGATGCCGGCGTTGCGGAGCGATTGGCAGCCGATGATGCTGCGCGTGCGCCCGGCGCAGTTGACGACCACGAGCGTGTCGGGATCGGGCGCGAGATCGTGCACGCGATAAACGAGCTCGGCCCCTGGCGTGTCGACGCCGCCGGGAATGCACATCCGCTGGTATTCCTCGTAGGGCCTTGAATCGAGCACCACCATCTTCGCGCCGGCGCTCTGCATCGCGCGCAGCTCACCGGCGTCGATGCGCGGGGTTTCATAGCGATGCTCGACGAACTCGCCGAAGGCTTTCGATGGCACGTTGATGCCGCCGAAGAGCTCGCCGCCTGCGGCGCGCCAGGCCTCGCAGCCGCCCTCCAGTATCTCGACCGCGCGGTAGCCGAGCTCGCCCAGCCGCGCGGCTGCCTTGTGCGCCAAACCTTCGCCAGCATCGAAGACGACGACCGTTGCGCTTCGACGCGGCACGAGGTCGGCGATCAGCAGCTCAAGGCGCGAGAGCGGCGCGCTCGATGCATAAAACGGATGGCCGCGGTAGTGCACGCCCTGCTCGCGGACGTCGAGGAGCGCGAGCTCGTCGTGGCCGGCGAGTCGGCGCTCGAGCTCCGTGGCGCTCGTCATGCGGCCTGCGAGTTCGGTGCCTGACCCCGAATCAGGTGCGCGCTTCGCGGATAACGGAGTGTGGCGGGAAGACCTTCCAGGCTCGCTCGTCTGCCTTGTAGTACTCGCGGTGATGCAATTCTTCGAGTGCGAGGCCGTACATGTGGAAGTTAACCAGCGGCGCGGAAATGTGGATCGAGTGCAGGTCCTCCGGCATGAAGACGACGCCCGTACCCTGCTTTACTACCGCGCTGCCTTTCTCGCGCACGCCGACCTCGGCACGATCGTAGAAACGGTTCAGCTCCTCGCCGGTGACACCGACGATCACCGCCCAGGTCGTATGGTTGTGCGCCGGCGTGCTGTAGTTGCCGAACGAGGAATTGACGTAGAGCGCGAAGCGATGGTTGGCGTCCTCGGAGATGCGATAGAGGCAGGAGTTTCGCTTCCCGCCCGGCTCGGGCGCCGGGAAGTCGCTCGACCTGAAAAGGTCTTGCCGCGCCGCGAGTCGTATCAGGCGCTCTTTGATCTTCGCGAGCGTCTCGCGCGTAACGCCGCCCGTGCGCTCGATCTCGCGCACATCGCTCACCGCACGCTCGACCTCGCGCTTTCGCTCTATCGCACGTTCATCCATGGGAGTAGATTATGCCTCCCCCAGTCCACTCCAGAGGAGGAGGCAACCATGGCGATCAAAGCGAGCCGCATCGATGTATGGATGACCGTGATCGACGATAAGGCGGGCGGCGCGGCCGAGAAGCTGGAAGCGCTTGCCAAGGCGGGCGCGGACCTGGAAGTCGTGTTCGCGCGACGCACGCCCGAGCAGCCGGGTCAGGGCATCCTCTTCGCCGGCCCGATCGAGGGCGCGAAGGTCACGCGTGCCGCCCAGGAAGCGGGCTTCAAGCGCTCGGACACCATTCACGGCGTGCGCATCGAAGGCACGGACAAGCCTGGCCTCGGCGCGAAGATCGCGCGTTCGGTCGCCGAGTCGGGCATCAGCATCCGCGGGCTGAACGGCATGGCGATGGGCAAGAACTTCCTGTCCTTCATCATGTGCGACAGCACCGAGGACGCCGCCAAGGCGCTGAAGACGGTGCGCAAGCTCTAGCGCTAGCGGACCTTATAGATCTCTTCTTCGAAAGCGCCGCGCCACACGAGGAGTGAGGCGCGGCGGCGCCCTTGCTCGGCGGTGAGCCGCGCGCGCTCGCCGTT
>JBHELS010000299.1:0-8678 GCA_046263015.1 Burkholderiales bacterium
GGTCAGCCGGTACGGCGCCGGCGGCGCGAGCACGCGGTCTCGCCACTCACCGAGGCGCGCGGCGCCGATGAGCTCGGTCTCCACCATGCGGCCGGTCGCCTTGCCGCCCGGCGCGACGCCGTAGTAGTGATCGGGGACGCCTCGCACGACGCGAAAGCCGACGCCGCGCTCGGCAAAGAACTTCAGCGCTCGAGGCGCCGCGGCGATGAACGCGTCCATGCGGGGTGCTTCCGCCTGGCCGCCCGACAGGTACTCCATATAGGCGCGGATATCGCGTTGTGTGTCCTCGTCGTCCGGACCGTTCGCCAGGTGGTTGGGCGCCACCCAGAGGAAGCCCCATGAGTACGAACTGCCGCCGCCTACCTTGGCGTGCTTTTCGAGCAACGCGACCTCGAGATTCTCGTGGCGAGCGGCTATGGCCGCCGCCAGGCCGGCAAGGCCACTGCCGATCACCACGACATCGACCGAGTGCGTCCGATGCGTTGCGCTCAATGCGTCATCCCGGCCATATGGCGCGCGGCGAGGTAGCCGAAGGTCATGCCCGAGGAGAGCGAATATCCCGCCTGGTAACCCACGCCCCACTCGGTGTGCGCGGCGGCGTTGCCGACCGCATAAAGCCGGTCGATCGGCCGCCCGCGCACATGCATCACTTGCGCGTGACGGTTGGCAACGAGGCCATGCGAGACGAACGCGCTCGGGTGCAGCTCGATGCCGTAGAACGGCGGAACGCGAATCGTGCCAAGCCGCGGATTCAGATAAGTCTCGTCCTCGCGCGTCGGCTTCCAGCGGCGATCATCCGCTTGCGTCCACTTGCTTTTGCCGCGGCCGAAATCCTCGTCCTTGCCGGCGCGCGCGAAGCGATTGAAGCGCTCGACCGTAGCGGCGAGGTTGCGCGCATCGATACCGAGCGCTCCGCCCAATTGCTCGACGCTGTCCGCCTTCGCGACCCACGGCGGGATCGGCGCGCCCGCCGGCCGGTAGGCGAACGAGAAGGCGTCGGCATATTGCTGATCGAAGATCAGGAAGCACGGCAGATTGGTGTGACGCCGGCGTACCAGGTCGTACTCGCGCAGTCGCGGCGCGAGCGCCTGGAAATATGCTTCGTCGCCGAAGCGCTCGCCGTCGGCGTTGACGACCATGGTGTGCGGACAGAGGAGCTCGCAGATGCTCGCCTGGCGGAAGAGGATGTTGTCCTCGGGCTTCGACCTCGGCACGTGGAAACCGAGGAAGACGGCGAGGTTGTTCTGTATCGTGCGCGTCGCGGCACCGATCTCGCCCGCCATCGCGAGATGGTCGCCGCGTACCGTCTCGGGAAACTGCGTGCGCCAGCCGGGCAGCCCCTCGAGATGCTCCGCGAGTCGCTCGTTCGAATCGTAGCCGCCGGTGGCAAGTACGACGCCGCGGCTCGCGGTGACGCGCTCCCCTGATTGGGTCGCGATGCCGATGACGCGCCCGCGCTCGTGGATCAGCTCTTTCGCCCCCTCCTGGAGATGCACGGCGACGCCGGCCCGCGCTAGCTGCTTGACGAAGTGCATGACGAGCGCCACGCCGCGGCCGAAGACTTGCGCTCGCGAGCGCTCGGCAACGAGCTTCGTATCCCAGCCGCGCAGGTTGGCGATGCCGCCCCACTCGATCAGCTCCTCGATGGTCACCTCGACCGGCTGCTCGCGCGGCACGAAAACCCGCTCGCGCCATTCGCCGAGATCATTCGCCGAGATGAGCGCCGGTTCGAGGCATCGGCCTTCTTCGCGCGCTCCCGGAGCGCTGCCCGCGTAATGATCGGGAAAATGCTTCGTCACCTGAAAGCGCAGGCCGCAGTCCTCGAAGAAGCGCAGCGCCTCCGGACCACGCGCGGCAAAGCTCAAGAGGCGCTCTTCGTCCGCCTGGTCGCCGGCGAGGAAGCGCATATATCGGAGCGTGTCCTCGGGGGAATCTTGGTAGCCGAGCTTGGCGGCGATGTGGTTGCAGCCGCACCATAAGCCGCCATAGGCGAGCGAGGAGCCGCCGCCCAACTTCGCGGCCTTCTCGTACAAGCGCGTCGCCAAGCCGAGCTTCGCGCTCGCGAGCGCGGTGGAAAGGCCCGCTACGCCGGCGCCGACGACGAGCACATCGCAACTACTCATCGAGCGCGCATCAGGGCACAAGGCCCTTGGTCGTGCGTTCCTTCAGCGCTTGCGTGTACTTCTCGCGGTCACCCTTCGTTTCGGCGACGATTGCCTCCCAGGTCTTCAGGTTGGCGAGATGCGCCTTGACGATCGCCTCGGCGTTCTGCGCGCCGCGCGCCGTCATGTCGTGGACGACGTTCGGCAGGTCGTTCCGGCGGAAGTCGTCCACGGCTTTCGTAAAGTCCGCGCTCGGGCGCACGAACGAAACCTTCTTCGCCGCGGACTCCTTGCGCACGGCGGCGTCGTGCGCGAGATAAGCGTCGATCGTGCGCACGGAATACTTGGTCGCGAGATCGAGCAGGGTCTCCTTGTCGCGGCGCTCGAGCGAGTCATACGTCTTTCGATTGGTGACGAAGAGTCCCAGTCCGGCGCTCGGGCCGAGCGGCTGCTCGAAGACGTACTTGGCCGAGTCCCAGAGCTGCAGGTCCTTGAGCCACACCACCGGCGATACCGCGCAGTCGATCTGACCGCCGGAAAGCGCGGAGGCGATCTCGGTGCCGGGCAGCTGCACCGGCACCATGCCGAGCGCATTGGCAAGCCGCGCCACCCAGGCACCGGTGACCCGGATCTTGCGTCCGCGGAAGTCGGCAAGGCTCGCGGCCGGCGCCTTGCACATCACGTACCAGGGCGGTGCCGCGTGACCGCCGAGATAGATCGAGTTCTGCGTGGCGAAGTCCTGCCGGCATTCGGCGCACGATTGCATCAGCGTCTCGTTGACGGCGCCCGCGGCGACGAACGGATCGTCCGCGTGCAGCTGCAAATCGACGCCGATGTTCGCGTGCTTCAGCTCACCGAGCGTGAGCGGCAGCACGATGAACCCCATGTCGGCGCCGCCGTCGCGGATCCCTTTGAGCGTCGCGGGCCCGCTGAAGAGCTGGCCGCCGGGGAACATGCGCCCGGTCACGCGCCCGTTGGTGCGCTTGCCGAGCTCGTCGAGAAACTGCGGCACGATCCCGCCTTCCACCGATTTTGGCGGCAGGTAAAGGCTGTAGCGCAGCTCCTTGTGCTGCGCATGCGCGCTGTCGAGCAACAGCACTGCGTACAACGCAGCGAGGCAAGCGAGCCTCGTTACCCAGGTCAACGCTTTCATCGTTCCTCCTCCTTAAAAGCCGCCGAAGTGTGGCTTCACGCCAAGTCGTAGGCCACCTGCTCCGGCCCACTGTGTTTTCGCACGCTGCCGTCCTCGCCATACCAGTTCTGCAGGTACGTGCCGACGCGCTGCGTTCTGAAGATGAGACCCACGGTCCGAGCGTCGCCATTAAATTCAGCGTGAATCTCGAATGGCGGGACGACGTCGATATAGCCCGGCCTCACTTGCCGCTCATCGACCATCTCGAGGCCGCTCTGCGTCGCCGGGCGCCGAAAGCGCACCACGCTTTCGCCGCCGGTCAACACGCCGTACAGCGTCCAGGTATGCCCGTGATCGTGAATCGGTGTCTTGTCGCCGGGATCCTTCACCAGGGCGTTCAGGACGAAGCCGTAGTTCGGGTCCTCGTAGAAAAGCAGATTGGTAATGCGCTCGTTCGCCCAATCGTTGAGGTTGGGCCAGCGCGTCGCCGCTTCCTTGAGCGCGGGGTCTTCGAGCAAGTTTGCGAGTAGCGGCCTGACGCGGGTCATGCGCTCATCGAGCGAGGCGCAGCCGGCATAGAGCGCGCGTGTCTCCTCGATGAAGCGGCGTGCGCTTGCGAGACTCACTGGCACGGTCATGCCTCCTGACGCAGAGCCGCCCGAGCGGCGATCGGCAGCATACAATTCGGCTGTATGCAAAATAATTGTCGCAATAATTTTGCACCGTCGCAATAATTAGCAGGCGTCTCAAAATCGCGATTGCGGCCGGAGGACGTCCCCGTGGCAGACAAATTCGATTCGCTCACCGACGAGGACGTGCGGCAGATCGGCTTGCTGATCGAAATCCTCGAGCGCTCGAGCTTCGATTACCTGCAGCTCGACACCGGCCACCTTAAGGTGATCGTCGGCAAGGGCGCGCCGCCGCCTGAGGCGCACGCCGCGCCCGCGGCGCCGCCCGCGGCGGCCCTACCCGCCCCGGCGCCGGTCGCGGCGAGCGCGACTCAGGCGCGCGCCGCGCCCGCTCCCGCGCAGAGCGCAGCCGCGATTTCCAACGATGAGGGCGTGGTAGCGATCACCGCCCCGATGATCGGCCGCTTCTATGCGCAGCCCGAGCCCGGCGCGGCGCCGTTCGTCAATCTCGGCACGGCCGTGAGCGCAGGCGCTACCGTCGGCCTGATTGAGGTGATGAAGGTCTTCACCGCGGTGGAGGCCGCCGTGAGTGGCGTCATTTGCGAGATCTGCGTGCAGGACGGTACCTTTGTCGAGTTCGGCAGCGTGCTCTTTCGCATGAAGCAGCTGGAAACCGCGTCCGCGAACTCAGCCGGCAGCGCTGCGCCCGCCAAGGCTCGAGCCAAGCGTTGAAGCCCATCTCCCGGGTGCTGGTCGCCAATCGCGGCGAGATTGCATTGCGGGTTATCCGTGCATGCCAGGACCTCGGGATCGAGACGGTGCTCGCCGTCTCCGACGCAGACCGCGCGAGCCTGCCCGCGCGGCTCGCCGGCCAGTGCGTGTGCATCGGCCCGGCAAGCAGCGCTCAGAGTTATCTCAATGTAAACGCCATCGTCACCGCCGCGCTCGCCACGGGCGCGGACGCCCTGCATCCGGGGTACGGCTTTCTTGCCGAGTCGGAGGAACTCGCCGCCGCGTGCGAAAAGGAAGGCGTGGTATTCATCGGCCCGCCGGCAGAGCAGATTCGCGACATGGGGAACAAGCTCCAGGCGCGCGCCCTCGCCCGGCGCTTCGAGGTGCCGGTACTGCCCGGCTCGGAACATGTGCGCACGGCCGATGAGGCGAGCGCGCTCGCGAAGAAGATCGGACTGCCGGTCATGATGAAAGCCGCCGCGGGCGGCGGCGGGCGCGGCATGAAGATCGTCGCCGATCTCAAGGAGCTGCCGGCGCAATTCGCCGGCGCCTCGGCCGAGGCGCGCGCCGCCTTCGGCGACGACAGCCTTTACCTCGAGCGCTATATCGCAAACGCCCGCCATATCGAAGTGCAGGTCCTGGGCGATCGTTCTGGCAACGTCGTTCATCTCGGCGAGCGCGACTGCTCCCTGCAGCGCCGGCATCAGAAACTGGTGGAGGAGTCGCCCGCGCCCGGAATCGCACCGTCGCTGCGCCAGAGCATCTGCGACGCCGCGCTGCGCATCGCCCGCGGCATGCGCTACGAGAATGCGGGCACTGTCGAATTCATCGTCGACCAGGAGAGCGGCACGTATTACTTCCTGGAGATGAACACGCGCATCCAGGTCGAGCACCCCGTGAGCGAGCTCGTCACCGGGATCGATATCGTGCAGGAGCAGATCCGCGTTGCGAGCGGCGAGCCGCTGCGTTTCCGGCAGCAGGACATTGTCTTGCGCGGCCACGCGATCGAGTGCCGCATCAACGCCGAGTCGCCGCATCTTGGCTTTCGCCCAAGCCCCGGCACGCTCAGCCAGTGGTCGCCGCCGGTCGGGCCCAACATACGCGTGGACAGCCACTGCTTTGCTGGCTATACGGTGCCGCCGTTCTACGACTCGCTCCTCGCCAAGCTTATCGTCTACGGAGCGGACCGCGACGAAGCGCTGCGGCGCATGCGCCGGTCGCTCGAAAGGTTCGAGGTCCAGGGCGTCGACACTACCTTGCTTTTCCTTAAGTACGTCTTCGACGAGGGCGCCTTTGCCGCCGGCGAGGTGAACACCGCCTTGGTCGAAAAGCTCATCAGACAGATGAGCGCGCCGGCCAAGGCCGGCAAACCGGAGAGCGTGACCCATGGATGAATTGATTTATATCGACACAACGATTCGCGATGGCCAGCTCAGCCTCTGGGCCACGGGCATGCGCACGGACATGATCGTGCCGATCGCCGCCACGATGGACAGGGCCGGGTTCGACGCCATGGAGATCATGTCGACCGGCTTCGACAAGAAGATGGTGCGCGACCTGCGTGAAGATCCCTGGGAGAGGATCCGTCTCGTGCGCGAGCGCGTGACCGAGACTCCTCTGCGCATCATCCGCGGCCAGCACCTCGGCACCTTCCAGATGACGCCGAAGTCCATCGAGCGGCTGTGGTACGAGCGGATCTTCGCTAACGGCGTGCGGCAGGTGCGCATCTCCAATTCATCGAACACCGCCGCCGGCTGGCGCAGCAATGTCGAGCTCTGCCGCGAAGTGGGCATCGACCCGATCGTCAACCTGATCTACGCGGTCTCGCCCAAGCATACGGACGAGTATTACGCGCAACGCGCCCGCGACGCGGCCAAGCTGAAGCCGTTTCGCATCTGCCTCAAGGACCCGGGTGGACTGCTGACGCCGGACAGAACGCGCACCATCGTTCCCGCGGTGCTGCAGAACGTCGGCGATATCACCGTCGAGTTCCACACCCATTGCCATACGGGGCTCGGCCCGCTTTGCTGCCTCGAAGCCATCAAGCTCGGCATCCGCCACATCAATACGGCGATTCCGCCGCTTGCCGACTCGATCTCCAATCCGTCGGTCCTCAACGTCGCCGCGAATGCCAAGGCGCTCGGTTACTCGTCACGCCTTGACGAGGCGGCGATCAAGGAAGTGGAGAAACATTTCAGGGCGATCGCGGCACGCGAGCGCCTGCCGGTCGGCGCTCCCGCGGCCTACGACGCCTTCCAATACATCCACCAAGTGCCCGGCGGCATGCTGTCGAATCTTCGCTTTCAGCTCACGCAGGCCGGCCTCGGACATCGCATGGACGAAGTCCTGGAGGAAATCGGCCGGGTGCGCGAAGACCTCGGCTACCCGATCATGGTGACGCCCTATTCGCAGTTTGTCGGCGTCCAGGCAACCATGAACGTGGTCTGCGGCGAGCGCTACAAGGAAGTTTCCGACGAACTCATCCTTTACGCGCTCGGCCACTGGGGTGCAGAGGAATCCGATTCCATCAAGCCTGAAATCAAGCACCGCATTCTCGATCGGCCACGCGCCGGGCACCTCGCCTCATGGCAGGCTCCGCAACCTTCCATCCAGGAAGTACGCCAGCAATATGGGGGCGCCGGTGTTGCCGACGATGAAATCTTGCTGCGTTACCTGGCCGGCACCGACGAGGTGCAAGCCATGCGCGCGGGCGGCCGCCGGCCGCGCACCGCGGGCGGCATCGCGGGCGCCCTAGAGCACCTCGTCCAGCACAGCAAAGCGCGCTACATCCACGTCGAGAAGAACGGCTTGAAAGTGACGCTCAGCGGGCGCGGGTAAAGGAGGAGGCGGTGGGGGCATTGCAGGGCATCAAGATCATCGAGGTCGCGAATTACATCACTGGACCGTACGCCTCCATGCTGCTCGCCGACCTCGGTGCCGAAGTCATCAAGGTCGAGATTCCGGGTACCGGGGATCCGTTTCGCGGCTGGGGCGGCAACGGGTACACGCCCACCTTCTGCAGCATCAACCGCAATAAGCAAAGCCTTTCGCTCAACGTACAGAAGCCGGCCGGCAAAGACGTATTTCGCCGCTTGGCGAAGAAGGCCGACGTGGTGATCGAAAACCTGCGGCCGGGCGTGCTGGACGAGCTGGGGCTCGGCTATGACGCTATTACCGCCCAAAACCCGCGCATCATCTATTGCTCCATCTCCGGCTACGGCGCCGACGGCCCGTATCGGGATCGGCCCGGCTACGACACCATCGGCCAGGCGATGAGCGGCCTGCTCGGTGTGCTGACCGACATGGACGCGCCACGGCCGGTCGGCTCCTCGCTTTCCGACCTGCTGACGGGGATGTTCGCCTGCTACGCGGTCCAAGGCGCGCTTTTCAGCCGCGAGCGGACCGGGCGCGGACAGAAAGTGGAAACTTCGCTCCTGCAAGCTTCGATCGCCTTCGGTGCGGAGAACGCGGTGCGCTATCTCGCCACCGACGCGATCCCAAAGCGGACCACGCGCGTGCACCTCGCACAGGTTTACTGCGGCGTCTCGAGCGATGGCCTGCCGATCGCCATACATCTCTCGTCGCCGCCGAAATTCTGGCAGGCCCTCGCGGATGTCATGGGACGACCCGAGCTCAAGACCGACCCGCGATTCGCCAAGATCGAAGGGCGGATCGCGAACTATGTCGCCCTTGACCCGATCATCCGCGATTGGTGTCGTAGCAAGCGGCGCGAGGAATTGCTGGATGTGCTCACGGGCAACGATATCCCGGCGGCACCGATCCTAGACATGAAGGAAGTGTTCGAGGACCCACAGACGAGGCACCTCGGCATGAGGGTGGAGATACCTCATCCGAAGATGGGCACCGTCCGTCTCGTGGGCAGCGCGGTCCGCATGAGCGCAACGCCGCCGGAGATGCGCATGGCGCCGCCGATGATGGGGGAGCACACGCAACACGTACTCGACGACATCGGCTACGACGAGAAGGCCATAGAGGAATTACGCAAAGCGGGGGTGATCTAGATGATTCGCAGCGACCTGGGCTGGTCGACCGTGGACCGCATCGTAGTGCGCGGTAAGGACC
>JBHELS010000300.1:0-2550 GCA_046263015.1 Burkholderiales bacterium
GGCAGCAGCACCGGTTCCAGCTCCGGCATGAGCTCCGACAAGAGCTCGAGCGGTGGCACGGGATCGTCCTCGACCTCGGGCGCCGGCGCCGCCAAATCGCCGGACACGAGCAAGAGCAGCACCGGCAAGTAAGCCACGCGTTGTAAAGCGAAGCGGGCCCTCGTGGCCCGCTTTTTTTTGCCGTTCTATTCCGTCTCGCCCGACAGACGCTCGCGGCTCACGTTGAGCGTCGCGTACTGCCCGATGTCGCGCGGCAGCGCGAGGTCGGCGAGCGGCACCCGCTCGAGCCGGCCGGCGCCGCCCCACTCGTCGGGCGGATCGATGATCGTGTAGCGCACCTCGCCGCGCTCGAAGTCGACGACGAGATCGGTCATCTCGCCGCTATCGCGATGCAGTCGATCGCGCACCTCGCGCCCGAGCAGAGTCTGGCGCGCACGAGCGGCCAGTGAGGGCGCTCGAGCGCCGGTGCACGCCGCAGCGCCGCTTCCGTGAGGTCGAGCACGAGCGCGTCGCCGCGTCGCGAGAAATGCGCGCGGGCGAACGCCGCCTCGTGCTGAGCGACGCGCAGCCAGCGGCCATACTCGACGGCGAGCGCGACGATCGTGCCGTCGCGACCGTCGAAAAGAATGTCCGCGAGATCGCCGATCGGCTCACCGCGGGCGTCGACGACCGGGCCGCCGAGCCAGTCGCTCAGGCGCGATAGCTCGGCGTGCGCGCTCGGCGCGGCCAGCGAGAGAAACGCGGCGAGCGCAGCGACGAGCGCCCGCGACCACCGCATGGTCAGGGACGCGGCTCGGCTGCCGCGGAGAGCGGCGCATGCGCCGCAGAATCGCTGTGCTCGACGTTCGTCGCCGGCACTGAAACCGCGTAGCGCGTCGCGCGCAGCTCGATCGGCGTCGTGCCACCGATGAGCGCCGGCACGACGACATTCGCCGCGGGCGGTTCAGCGAGCAGGCAGTAAAGCTCGTAGTAGTAATACGCGGCGACACCGGCCACCGCGACGGCGAGTAATACGATCGGCCAGGGCAGCGTACTGCGAAACGGCCGCAGGAACGGCCGCTCCTCCTCGAGGGTTTCCGTTTGCACTTGTACCTCCTTGCGCCTGAATTATCGGCAGCCGAAACTGAAGGAAGCCTTAAGGCGGCCTACCGCCCGGCGGCCGCCTGCTCGAGCGAAAGGGAACGCACGAGCCGGTCGCTAGCAAGGACGATCTCCGAGGCCTGGCGGCGCAATGCCGCCGACTCGCTCATCGCCCAGGCGATGCGCGCATCGAGCACCGCCTGCGACGCGAGCCATGCGGCGCGCGCGCTCTCGCCGCGGCGCGCGGCCGCGCTCGCGCGCGAAAGCTCATCGCGCGCGGCTTCGAGCTGCGTCGGCGCGTAGCGCGCCGTCGCCGGCTCGGCTTGCACATCGTGCGCTCGCACGCCGAGCGCCATCGCGGCGGCGAGCAAGGCAAACCGCGTCGTTTCATTCCGCATGACGGCGTGCAAATTACTCCGCGCGTGCTTAAGCGCCTGTTACGCAGCCCGCGTACCTTAAGCGCGCTTTAATTTTGATCTCCGATTGCAGCACGTTAAGTGGCGGTTAAAGATGCCGTGCGCATCATGAGCCATGGGTCGGCCCGCGCCAGCCTTAGCGCCCCGGGTGCTCGTCGCGATCGCCCGCGATAACCGCGAACGCCTCGCCGCCGTGCTCGAGGGCTGGCAGGTCCAGTTCGTGGCGAGCGCCGAAGAGCTCGACCGCGCGCTCGCCAAGGGCGCTTACGACCTGGTGGTGGTCGGCGCGCACTTCGACGAATCGCACGCGATCGACGCGCTGAAGGTCGCCGTGCGTGCGCAACGCGCTCCGGTCGTCTGCATGTGCGTCGGTCGTTTCTCGAGCTCGCTCGGCGGCGGCACGGTCCAGGCATTGAGCCTTGCCACCGAGGCGCTCGGCGCCGAGTACTTTCTCGACCTCGACGCCTTTGGCGACGATGCGGCCGCGCATGCGCGCGTACGCTCGCTCCTCGAGCGGCTCATACCGAATTCGGGGTCAGGGCCGTAATTAGTACGACGTGATTGAGCGGAGCCCAGTGGGGCGCGGCAAAATAATTACGGCCCTGACCCCGAATTGGGCTCCGAATTGGGCTTGCGGCCAAGGAGCGGGCCGAGCACGTCCATCGGCACGGGAAAGACGATGGTCGAGGCCTTGTCTCCGGCGATCTGCGTCAGGGTTTGCAGGTAGCGAAGCTGCATCGCTTCGCTCTTCTTCGCGAGCATCTCGGCCGCTTGCAGCAGTTTTTCCGACGCCTGCAACTCGCCCTCGGCGTGGATCACTTTCGCGCGCCGCTCGCGCTCGGCCTCGGCCTGGCGGGCGATGGCGCGGATCATCGACTCGTTGATGTCGACGTGCTTGATCTCGACGTTCGAGACCTTGATGCCCCAGGCGTCGGTCTGGTGGTCGAGCACCGTCTGGATGTCGCTATTCAGCTTCTCGCGCTCGGCGAGGAGCTGGTCGAGCTCGTGCTTGCCGAGGATCGCGCGCAGCGTCGTCTGTGCGAGCTGACTCGTC
>JBHELS010000301.1:0-26208 GCA_046263015.1 Burkholderiales bacterium
GGTGAGGATTTCGCCTATCTCGTGCGCAGTCCGGCTTTCCATCTCCTCTTCTGGGGATTCTTCATCTGCGGCTTCACCAGCATCGGCGTCATCGAGACGCACTTCATTCCCTACGCGACGTTCTGCGGCTTCTCGCCGACAACCTCGGCAAACGCCTTCGGCTTTCTCTCGGTGCTGAACCTCGCGGGCATACTCCTCGCCGGCTGGCTCGCCGACCGCATGAACCGCGTGCTGCTACTCGCCGGAATCTACGCGGCTCGCGGGTTGACCTTCATCATGCTGCTCGCCATCTCCGACAACACGCCGATGCTGTTCGCGTTCTCGGGGCTCTATGGCCTCTTCGACTACGCGAGCATCCCGGTCGTGGCGAGCCTCGTGGCGAGCCACCTCGGCATGCGCGTAATGGGCTTTGCCATGGGCCTCATCGCCATGGCACACCAGCTCGGCGCCGCGACGGGCGCCATCGGCGGCGGGGTGGTGTTCGATCGCTACTCGAGCTACACCAGCTTGTGGATCGCGTCGCTTCTGCTCGCGCTCGTTGCCGCGATGCTTTCGGCCGTCATCAGGCCGCTGCCGAAGGCGGTTTGAACATTCGGGCTGCTTGGATCAGCGTTCGGCGATGAAGCCAAGCACCGCCTGGTTGAATTCCTCCGGCACGGTCTCGGAAGCGCAGTGCCCGCCGCGCTCGAAGAGCACGAGATTGGCGCCGGGAATGCTGCGCGCGAGCTCCTCGGAAAAGTACGCCGGCGTCACGAAATCGTCCTTCGCGCAGACGACGAGCGTGCGCGTGCGGATCCTCCCGAGGTCGGCGGTGCGGTCGAACGCCAAGATGGCGTCGATGCGGCTCTCGACGATCTCCGCCGCCGGGAAGGCCGCGGTGGCGAGCTTCTCGCGCTCTTCCACGAGCGCCAGGTTGCGGTTTACCCACCAGTCCGGGTACAGGAACACCGGGGTGGAGCGCACGTACGCCGCGGGGCCCGAGTCGAGGAGGAGATGCTTTCGCACCTCGAACACCCGCGAGAAGAATGCATCGCACCGGGTCCACGTTGCGTAGAGCACCAGGCTCGCGAGGCGCTCCGGATGCTCGGCGGCCAGGGTCTGGCCGATTGCCCCCCCGGTCGAATGGCCGACCACGTGGGCGCGCTCGATCTGGAGCGCATCCATGAGGCGAAGGACATCGTCGGCCATCTGGTCGACCGAGTAGCGGATGAGCGAGTGGCTGCTCTGCCCGGCGCCGCGGTGGTCATGGACGATGACCCGGTGCCGTGCCGAGAACGCTGGGAGGTTCGACTTCCAGTACGCGGCGAGTCCGCCGAGGCCCGACAGGAGGAGCACTGGCGTCGAGCTCCCGGTCCCATGGGATTCGTAATAGAGCTCGGCGTCGCCGAGCTTTGCCTTGGGCATGGTTCGAGTATACGGAATCGGGCTGGCGCGATGACCCCGGCCCCGGCATGATCCGCGCGTAGATCAGAGGAGGCGAGGTGCTCGTCGTCATCCCGGACGACATCAACGGGGCTTATTCGGCTTTCGACGGTCTCGCCGAGCTCGAGGCGCTCAGCGAGGTGGTGATTCACCGCACCCGCGCGCGCGACGAAGCCGAGCTCGCCGAGCGGGTGAAGCCGGCCACGGCCATCCTCTCCTTCCGTCCGGCGTTCACGCGGTTTCCGGCCGCGGTGATCCAGGCGGCGAGCGCGCTCAAGCTCATCTGCATCTCCGGCACCGGGGTCGAGGATGTCGACCTCGCCGAAGCCACGCGCCGGCGCATCGCGGTCGCCAACGTGGTCGGTTCGGCCAATCGCGCGGTCGCGGAGCTTTGCGTGGCGCTCATGTTCGCGGTGGCGCGCGGAGTCCCGGTGCAGGATCGCGCGGTGCGCTCGGGCCAATGGACCTCCAGCCCGGGGCTCGAGCTCGGCGGCAAGACGCTCGGCATCGTCGGCTTGAGTGGCATCGGCACCGAGCTCATCGCGATGACAAGGGGCCTGGCCATGCGGATCGTCTCGTGGTCGCGCAACAACGACCCCGAGCGCGCGCGCAAAGCCGGGGCCACCGCGCTGCCGTTGGAAGAAGTTCTGGAGAATGCCGATGTGCTTTCGCTGCATCTGCGTCAGAGCGTCGAGACGAGAAACTTCCTGGATGCAGCGCGCATCGCGCGCATGAAGCGCGGGGCGATCCTGATCAACACCGCGCGCGGAGGCCTGGTCGACGAGGCGGCGCTGGTGGAAGCGCTGCGCTCGGGAAAGCTGCACGGCGCCGGGCTCGACGTCTTCGCGGTGGAACCACTGCCGCCTACGAGCGCGCTCGCCCGGCTGGACAACGTGGTGCTGACGCCGGTCTCGGGCTGGAATACGCGCGACGCGTCGCGCCGCATGATCGCAGGGAGCGTGGACAACGTGGTCGCCTTCTTCAAGGGCCGGCCGCAGAACATCGTCAACGGAGGAGCACTATGAGGATCGTCCGCTACTGGGATGCCGCCGCCAACGCGCCTCGCTACGGCGTGCACGAAGGCGAGCGCATCCGCGAGATCGCCGGTACGCCGTTTGATGCCGTGCGCACAACGCAGAACACCCATCCGGCGGCCAGCGCGCGGCTGCTCGCGCCGTGCGAGCCGACCAAGATCGTCGCGGGCGGCGCCAACTACCGCGGGCACCTGAAAGAGGTCGGCCTCGCGATCCCGGAAGTGCCGGTGTTCTTCCTGAAGCCCCCGAGCGCGCTCATCGGCCCGGACGACGCGGTGGTGTATCCGCCGCAAACGCGGCGCCTCGAGTACGAGGGCGAGCTCGCGGTGGTGGTCGCGAAGCCGATGCGCAACACGCCGGCGAAGGACGTCCTCGGAAACCTGCTCGGCTACACCTGCGTGAACGACGTCACTGCGCGCGACATCCAGGTGACCGGGGGCAACCTGCTCCACCTTTGCCATTCCAAGTCCTTCGACAGCTTCTGCCCGGCCGGGCCATGGGTCGAGACCCAGCTCGACGCGCACGCCATCGACATCGAGCTTCGCATCAACGGCGAGGTGCGCCAGCGGAAGACCAACACCAGTGACATGATCTTCCCCGTGGAGGAGATGGTGAGCTACTTCAGCCAGGTGATGACGCTCCTGCCGGGGGACCTTATCCTCACGGGCGCGCCGCCCGGAATCGGCCCCATGCAGCCCGGCGACAAGGTGGAGGTGATCATCGAAGGGATCGGGACGCTCCGGCACACCGTCATCAGGAAGTCGTGAGCGTCCTCGCGCAGTTCCTGGTGAACGGCATCGTGGCCGGGAGCGTCTTCGCGCTGATCGCCCTCGGCTTCGCGCTCATCTTCACCGCAAGCCGCGTGTTCCACTTCGCGCACGGCGGCGTCTATACGCTGTCGGCCTTCGCCGGCTATGCCGCGCTCGTCAGCTTCGAGCTCGGCACGGCTGCCGCCTTTGCCGCCGCGGTTGCGGCGGCAGTAGCCCTTGGCCTCGTCATCAACGCGACGCTCTACGAGCCGATGCGCGCGGGCGGCGTGTCCTCCTTCGTGATGATGATTTCGTCGTTTGGCCTGCTCATCATCTTCACCCAGGTGGCGGCGATCGTCTGGGGCACGAACCCCGTGGTGCTCTGGCGCGGCGGGCAGGAGACGGTCCACGTCTTCGGCCCGGTGCACGTCACGGGCCGACAGCTCGGCATCGTCGGCCTCGCCGCGGCGCTCGGCGTCGCGCTCTGGGTGTTCTTTCAGCGCTTTCGGCTCGGCATCGCCATCCGCGCGCTAGGCAACGACAGCGAGCTCGCACTGATCATGGGAATGCCGGCGAAGACGCTGCGCCACATCAGCTTCGCGGTCGGCTCGGGCCTGGTCGGCCTGAGCGCGCTCCTCATCGGCTTCAACGTCGGCATCATCGACTTCAACATGGGCTTCGACATCATCCTCATGGCCACCGTGGCAATGATCATCGGCGGCCTCGGCAACGTCGGCGCCGCCGCCGGCGGCGGCTTCGCGCTCGGCGTGATCCAGAACCTCGCGCTCTGGACGATCGAGTCGCGTTGGCAGATGGCGCTCTCGTTCGCGATCCTGATACTGGTGCTGCTGTTTCGCCCGAGCGGCTTGTTCGGCGAACGCCAGCCCGCCGCCGGCCTGTAGATGGAATACGCGATCTACATCGGCACCCTGATCGCGATCTACGCCACCCTCACCCTCTCGTTGAATCTCCTGGTCGGCTACACCGGGCTCATCTCGGTGGCCCAGGCGGGCGTCTACGGGATCGGCGCCTACGTCACCGCGCTCCTCGCGCTGCATGTGACCAGCGACCTCCTCGTCACCATGGTCGCCGCCGCGGCCGCCGGGATGCTGATTTCCCTCGTGGTCGCCCTGCCGGCGCTCAGGCTTCGGAACGAATACTTCATGATCGCCACCATCGGCTTCCAGAGCATCCTCTACGCGCTCTTCATGAACCTGGACGAGATCACCGGCGGCCCGAACGGGCTCTACAACATCCCGCATCCGAGCCTCTTCGGCTTCCCCATCCGCGGCAGCGGCGGCAAGCTTGCTCTCGCGGTCGGGCTCGCCCTCGCCTGCTACGGTGTGGCGCTGCGGGTGACCAACGCCCCGTTCGGGCGCCTTTTGCGCGCGGTGCGCGAGGACCAGACCGCGGTCGCCTCGCTCGGGAAAAGCGTGTTCGCGATCAAGCTCTCCGTGTTCATGCTCTCGGCGCTGTTCGCCGCCGCCGCCGGCACGCTCTACGTCTATTCGCTCACCGCGATCGACCCGGTGGCCTTCAACCTGGATGAATCGATCTTCATCATCACGCTGGTGATCGTCGGCGGCACCGGGAGCCTGAACGGCTCGATCCTCGCCGCGGCGCTCCTCATCGTGCTGCCCGAGGGCTTCAAGTTCCTCGCGATCCCCGATTCGATCGCGCCGCAGGTGCGCGGGATGTTCTACGGCCTGCTCCTCGTCCTGTTCACCCGCTTCCGGCGCCAGGGGCTGATCGGCGAGTACCGCGACGTCCTGAAATGAGCGGCATCCTCGAGCTCGAGGGCCTCACCAAGCGATTCGGCGGCCTGACCGCGGTGGAGGACGTCAGCTTCAGCGTCGCCCCGGGCCGCATCACGAGCCTGATCGGCGGCAACGGCGCGGGCAAGACGACGCTGTTCAACCTGATCACCGGCTACCTCGCGCCCGACGCCGGCCGGATCCTGTTCAAGGGAAGCCGCATCGATGGCCTGCCGCCGCATCGCATCGCGCGCACCGGAATCTCGCGCGGCTTCCAGGAGCTGCGGCTTTTCAACCGCCTGAGCGCGTTGGACAACGTGCTCGCCGCGATTCCGGCGCAACGGGGCGAGGACCTCGTGCGCGCCATGCTCGGCGGCAGGACGGTGCGCGAGGAGCAGCGCGCATGCGAGGCCCGCGGCCGCGCAGTGCTGGGCGAGCTCACCCTCGCCGAGCAGGCGGCGGCGCTCGCCGAGCGCCTGTCCTACGGGCAGCAGAAGCTCCTCGCGCTCGGTCGCCTGGTAGCCGCGCAGGGGGAGTTCCTGCTGCTCGATGAGCCAACCTCGGGCCTCTCACCGGCGATGGTGGAGGACTTCTGCGCGCGCATGCGCGCTCTGGTGGCGGCGGGGCGCACCATCCTCCTCATCGAGCACAACGTCGAGATCGTGATGCGCCTGTCCGACTGGGTGATCGTGCTGCACCAGGGCCGCAAGATCGCCGCAGGCCCGCCCGACGCCGTGCGCAGCGACGCCGAGGTCATGCACACCTATCTCGGCATCAGCTCCTAGATGCTCGCGATCCGCAATCTGGATGCCTTCTACGGCAAGAAGCAGGTGCTCTTCGGCGTCGACCTGGAGCTTCCCGGTCGCGCCATCGGTGCCGTGATTGGGCCAAACGGCGCCGGCAAGTCCACCGTGCTGCGCGCCGTGTTCGGCCTGGTCGCCGAGCGCCGCGGCGCGATCGCCTTCGAAGGGCGCGACGTGAGCCGCGCCTCGCCGCTCGCCAACATCGCCGCCGGCATCGCATTCGTGCCTCAAGGCGCCCGCGTGTTCCGCGACCTCACGGCCGAGGAGAACCTGCGGATGGGCGGCTTCACCCTCGCGAAGGGCGAGCTCGCCGCGCGCCGCGAAGCAGTGCTCGCGTCCTTCCCGATCCTCGCCGAGCGTGCCTCGCAGCGTGCTTCGGCCCTCTCCGGCGGCGAGCGCCAGATGCTCGCCCTGGGCATGGCGCTGATGCTGCGGCCGCGCCTGCTTCTCATCGACGAGCCCTCGATCGGCTTGGCGCCCAAACTCGTCGCCCAAGTGTTCGACACCATTCTTTCGATCCGCGATCAGCTCGGCACCGCCGTGCTGATCGTAGAGCAGCAGGCGCAGCAGATCCTGCGCATCGCCGATTCGGTGGTCGTCCTGCGCTCCGGGCGGCTCATCAGCCAGGGGCCGGCCGAGCGCTACCGCGTTGCCGACGTGCTGCGACAGGTCTATCTTTGCGAGGCATCCAGCGAGGAGGAGGAACCGCAGTGATTCGAGTCATTCTCAAAGGAGTACTTGGCTTCGGCCTGGCTTGCACCGCCGTGGCGAGCGCGCACGCCCAGCGGGCGAAAGGCGAGCCCTACCGCATCGGCATCATCCTGCCCATGACCGGCCCAACCGCCGACTACGGCGCCGACTTCAATCGCGGCGCGGTGCTCGCGGAGGAGGAGATCAACGCCGGCGGCGGCATCAAGGGGCGGCCGATCAAGCTGGTGCTCGGCGACAGCAAGAACCAGCCGAAGGACGGCGTGGCCGAGTTCCGGCGCATGGTCGAGATTGAGAAGGTGCCGGCGGTGATTTCCACCATGACCGGCGTGATCCTTCCCCAGTTCGCGCTCTCGCGCGAGAGCGGGACCCCGATGATCTGCGTCGGCGCCATCACCCCCGAGATCCGCAAGGGCGGCCCGACCGTGTTCTCGAACTACCCGCTAGCGGATGATGAGGAGCGCGAGATCGCCGAGTACGCGATCAAGATTCTCGGCATGAGCAAGGCGGCGATCATCTACGAGAACAGCGCTTATGGAAAGACGTTGTCGCAGATCTTCATCCAGGAGTTTAAGAAGCTTGGCGGCACCCTCGTGGCCGAGGAAGTGATCGAGAAGGGCGGGCGCGACTTCCGCTCGCAGCTGACGCGCATCCGCGCCGCCGCGCCGCCGCTTATCATCACCTACGCGTACTACGGCGAAGCCGGCCTCATCGTACGGCAGGCCGCCGAGCTGGGCATCAAGGCCCAGTTCATGAGTCACGGCTCGATCCAGAACAAGGCCTTCGGCGACATCGCCGGGCCCGCCGCCAACGGCTTCATCAGCGCCTCCCCGCGCTGGGACGACGACGCCCCGCAGGTCAAGGCGTTCATCGCGAAGTACAAGAAGCGCTGGGGCAAGGAGCCCGATCTCTACGGCCCGTACTTCTACGACGCCGTGCGCATGTACGCCGCCGCAATCGAGAATGGCGGCTACACCAACGAAGGCATCCGCAAGGCCCTCAAGGGACTCAAGGACTTTCCGGGCGTGAGCGGCAAGATGACCTTCGGTCCCGACAACGTTGTGCTGCTCCCTCTCAAGTTCGTGCGCTTTCAGGACGGCGACTGGGTGCCGATCAAGCGCCAGTGAAAAACTAGGGTCAGATAAAACCGGCGGCGAGCCTCGAATGTCGAAAGCCGAAGGCGGACCCTACGATTCAGAGCTCTGACCCCGCAACCTGCCAGCCGAGCGTTGGAACCGATTCGGAATCGAGCCGGACGGTCGATGCCGGCCATCACCGGCGCGATCCCCATGCTGAGCCCGGCGCGCCGTCACGGGCTGCGCCGAACACAGTCAGACGAGTACGCATGCGAAGAGAAAGAAACCGTCGCGCACCGTGCGCCGGCTTCAGTCGATGATGTGATAGACCGGCGCCTTCTCCATCGTCCATTGGCCGCTCTCGCGGTCGTACTTGGATAGGGTGAAGCAGTGCCAGTTCTCGTCGTCGAGCTTGGGATGGTCACCGCGGTAGTAGTAGCCCGGCCAGCGGGTCTCCTCGCGGAATAGGGTGTGGCGCGTCACCGACTCCGATGCGATGAGGCGATGGTGCAGCTCCCAAACGCGCTGCAATTGATGCAAGTCCTCGGCGCCCATGCGATCCATGTCCTCTTTCATCATCGCGAGGAGCTCGAGCCCGCGCTCGAGCAGCACGCCGTTCGTCATGTAGGTCGTGCTGATTCCGCCCACGTATTCGTCCATGATCTTCTCGAGCCGCTGCAGGCCATGGATCGGCAGGAGGTAGCTCGGCGACACGCTGCCGGCGGTGATTTCGTTGCGACCGACGCGGAAATTCTCTAGCGGCTGATAAATGGTTTTCTCGAGCTCGCGGTATTCATCGTCGCTCACTTGCGGCTGGCCGTTCTTCATGTCCTTCACATACTTCACCGCCGCCTTGCCGGCGATGCGGCCTTCGGTGAAGGAGCCGGAGGAGAACTTGTGCGCCGTGCCGCCGATGGTGTCGCCGGCGCCGAAGAGCCCGTCGACCGTCATCATGCGGTTGTAGCCCCACTGGTATTCCGAGGGCGCGTAGTCTTCCGGCCCGCTCGCCCAGGCGCCGGAGCAGGTCGCATGTGAACCCATGACGTAGGGCTCGGAGGTGGTCAGCTCCGGGTTGACCTCCTTCGGGTCGATGTTCTGGGAGGCCCAGACCACCGCCTGCCCGATGGTCATGCCGAGGAAGTTCTCCCAGCCGACGACTTCCTTGTGCGGATCCTGGAACGCTTCCTTGGTGACCATGCGGATCGGCCCGCGGCCCGCCGCGACTTCCTTCAAGAGCGCGTGATTACGAAGGCAGGTGGGCACCGGATGCCGGTCGACGTAATCGCCGACGAGCGCTTTGGTGTCTTCGTACCAGCGCTTCTCGTACTCTTCGCCGTAGCCGTTTTGCGTGTAGGTCTTGAGATGGAGGAAGTACGCGCCCACGGGACCATATCCGTCCTTGAAGCGCGTGAGGACGATGCGGTTCTCCATCTGCGTCATCTTCGCGCCGACGGGAATCGGCAACCCGTAAGCCGAAGCGCTGCTCCACGGTGCGTACCAGGTGCGGCCCATGCCTTCGCCGACCGCGCGCGGCTTGAAGATGTGCGAGGCGCCGCCCGCGCAAATGATCACCGCCTTGGCGCGAAAGACATGGAAGTCGCCCGTGCGGACGTTGAAGCCGACGGCGCCGGCGACACGATTCGGCTTCGTCGTGTCCATCAGGAGGTGCGTGACCATGATGCGGTTGTAGACCTCGGTCGCGGCCTTGCGCGCGGCCTCGGCGACGAGCGGCTTGTAGCTCTCGCCGTGAATCATGATCTGCCACTTGCCTTCACGCTGGTAGCGACCGGTCTTCGGGTCGCGCATGATCGGCAGGCCCCACTCCTCGAACTTGTGCACCGTGCCGTCGACGTGCCGCGCGATGTCGTACCCCAGGTCCTCGCGCACGAGGCCCATCAGATCGTTGCGCGCATAGCGCACGTGGTCCTCGGGCTGGTTCTCGTTCCACTGCATGCCCATGTAGCAGTTGATGGCGTAGAGACCCTGGGCGACGGCGCCGCTTCGCTCGATGTTCGCCTTCTCGACGCAGACGATCTTCAGGTCGCGTCCCCAATAGCGCGACTCGTAGGTCGCGCCGCAGCCCGCCATGCCGCCGCCGATCACGAGAATGTCCGCGTCGACGAAAACCGTCTTCCTCCCGCCGAAGAGGCCCATCAGGCGACCGTCTGCTTCAGCCGGTCGCGCCGCAGCGTCGGCAGGCCGCCGCCGATGTTGAGCGAATCAGGCTCGTGCGCGAGCTCTTGCGAGGCCAGGTCCTCGGGTCGCGGCGCGGGATAGTCGGCCGCGCTCTTGATCGAGCCCCAGGCGGTGGTGCGGATGGGCGAAACGAAATTCTTTTCGCGCCCGTCCCTGAATTTCAGGCGCCAGGAGATCGTGCCCTTCGCCTCTTCGCGCAGCGAGCGTACGCTGTGCCCGAGCGGCGCGAAGTCGGCGTAGCCGCGCACATCGATCGCGTTCTGCGGGCACGCCTTGACGCAGGAGTAGCACTCCCAGCACATGTTCGGCTCGATGTTGTAGGCGCGCCGGTACGTCTTGTCGATGTGCATGATGTCGGAGGGGCAGATGTCGACGCAGTGCCCGCAGCCGTCGCATCGGGTCATGTAGACGAAGGTCGGCATGGCTTCTCGCTCCTAGTAGTGCCGCGCGTGCTTAGGGACGGCGCCAAACTGCTCGGGCTTGTCGGCGGGCGCCGGCAGATTCGCCCTCGTGCCGTTCGCAGCGGAAACGCGTTTTTCGAAGGCTGCGGCCGGCTTGTAGAACATGTGGGCGAACTTCGACCACGGCACGGAGCCGAAGAGCACGCTCGTTGCGATGACATACAGCGCGAACCAGGCATGCGACCACGCGCTGCCATTCGCCTGGGCGGCGGCCCAGATGAGGCCGAGCGTCACACTCGCGAGAAGCGCGAGCACGAAGAGATCGGCGCGCATCAGGCGGAACGGCGAGCTTCCCTCCGCGGCGACATCAACGCGGATGAAGAACCAGAACCAGTAGCCGCCGACGAGCACCATCAAGCCGCCGATCCACCAAAGGTGAGGCCAGACATCCGGCGTCGGCGTAGCGGGCGTGGGGTAAGCGAACACCATAACCACCGTGGCGATGACGTGGATCACGAACCCGTACATGGTGAGGAGGTGCGCGACGCGGCGACGCACATTGCAGAATTCACCAGAGGCGAGAACGTCCACCACCGCGGTGTGCGCCGCGATCGACGCCAATTCACCGCCGCCGAGCTGCTTTGCCTTGCTCTTCGTGCGCCGCCAGTTATCGAAAAAATATTTGGCGCTGCCTTTGTGCACGATGTCGAACAGCGTTCCCGCCGCCACCAGCACGATCACGAGGATCAGGTAGCCCTGCATCACGGCAGGCGTAATCAACGCCGACAGCGCGGCGAACGGGTTTATTGCGAGCATCGGCCCTCCTCGGCGGCCGATTCTAGGGGCGCACCCGCGGCCACCCGCCTAAAAAAGGGCTATGCGGCTATAGAAACTGCGTATCGAAGCGCATCGCAGCGAGGTCGACGAGCACCCAGGTGGCGGGCGCCGCAAGGCCGGCGATGGTGCCCGGGTGACGAGCCAGGTGGAAGCGCCTTTCACGTTGGCGACGCGCTGCACGCCCATCTCGTGCGAGTGACCGCAGCACACGAGGTCCCAGTCGCCGGTGCACGCCATGGCATAGCCGTATTCCGGGTAGTGGACGACGAAGACGCGCTTGCCACCGAGCTCAAGGCGCGCATCGGGACCGTGATAAGCGAGCTGCCCCGCGCTCTCGCGCGCCCAGCGCGAGAGCGAAATCGGATCGCCGAGGTTGTTGCCGTGGATGACGTGCATCGGCAGACCCACGGCGAGCGAGGCGCGCAGCGTCTGCGTGCCGATCACGTCGCCGCAATGGATCACCGCCTCGGCACCGAGCTCCTTCGCGCGTCGCACCGCCTACGCAAGCGGCTCGGCGCGATCGTGGCTGTCCGAAACGATGCAGAGCTTCACGCGGCCATGGTAGCGCAGCGCACAAATGTTTCCGCAGGAAACGCCCGGGGACTATCCTCTTTGATCTTCTTGCGCGCGCCGAATCGGGCGGCGCATACTCGTCTCGCCACCGAGGAGGAGGACCCGCATGGCGAAGAACGATCGCAGGGATTTCTTTCGTCGCACCGCCGCATTGACCGGCGGCGCAATAGCAGGAGCAAGTGCAGCGCGCGCGGCGCCGCTCGCGGTACCGCCGTCGAACCAGGAACCGGGGCGCATCATCGAGGAAGCGGCCTACGGCCAGCCGTCGAAATACGAGGCGCACGTCAAGCGCCGGCGCACCGATGTGCTGAAGAACCGCCAGAATCTCTCGGACTGGAGCATGACGCCGCTCCAGTCACAGCCGGGCATCATCACGCCCAACGGCCTCGTGTACGAGCGCCATCACGCGGGCACGCCGGACATCGATCCGCGCACGCATCGCCTGGTGATCCACGGCATGGTCAAGCAGCCGCTCGAATTCACGATGGACGATCTGGTGCGCTATCCGTCGGTGTCGCGATTTTATTTTATGGAATGTTCCGGCAACGGCCTCACCGACTGGCTGAAGCCCGCCTCGACGACGGTGCAGCAGACGCACGGCTTGCTCTCCGGCGTTCTCTGGACCGGTGTGCCAGCGTCGACGCTCCTCGACGAAGCGGGCATCGACCCCAAGGGGAAATGGGTGCTCTTCGAAGGCGCCGACGCCTCGGCGCACACGCGCTCCATTCCCCTCGAGAAAGTACTCGACGACACGCTCATCGTGTACGCGATGAACGGCGAAGCGCTGCGGGCCGAGAACGGCTACCCGGTGCGCGTCTTCTTTCCCGGCTGGGAGGGCAACACCAGCGTGAAGTGGCTGCGGCGCATCAAGGTCGGCGATCAGCCGTGGTACTTCAGGAGCGAAACCGCGCGCTATACCGATCCGATGCCGAACGGCAAGTGGCGCAAGTTCAGCATGGTGATGGAGTGCAAGTCCGTCATCACCTCGCCCTCGGGCGGACAGCAGGTAAAAGGCCGCGGCTTCCACGAAATCCGCGGGCTCGCGTGGTCGGGCTCAGGCAAGGTCCGCGCGGTCGACGTCTCGACCGATGGCGGCAAGAGCTGGCGCGAAGCGACGCTCGAGGAGCCGATCATGGACAAGTGCCTGACGCGCTTCAAGGCGCCGTGGAACTGGAACGGCGGACCCGCGGTGCTCATGAGCCGCGCGGTGGACAGCACGGGCTATGTGCAACCGAGCGTCGCGGACATCCAGAAGGCGCGCGCCATCGCCGGCTTCGTGCAGCACCACAACGGCATTCAACCCTGGGCGGTGAACGAGAAAGGCGAGGTGCGCAATGCGATCGGCCAAGCCTAGTTGCGTACTCGTGGTCGCGGCGCTCGCGGTCTGGGGCTGCGCGCAGATGGGCATGACGAGCGGCGGCGGGATGGCGGCCAAGACGGCCGACGGCATTCCGCTCGGCGCGAGCGGCCCGCATCCGGTGCAGCCGCTCGCCGACAAGCCGCGGCTCGGACATGCGATCGCCGAAGCGGACGTCGCGGCGTGGAACATCGATGTGCGCACGACCGACGGCCAGGGCCTGCCGCCCGGGCGCGGCAACGCCGTCGAAGGCCGCGAGGTCTACGTCGCGAAATGCGCCGCGTGCCACGGTGCCGATGCCAAAGGCGGCGCGGTGTACGGGACGATGGTCGGCGGCATCGGCTCTTTCAACACCAACTCGCGCGTCCTCACGCCCGGCAGCATGTACCCGTACGCGCCGATCCTCTTCGATTACATCCGGCGCGCGATGCCGATGGACCGGCCGCAGACGCTGAGCGCGAACGAGGTCTACGCCGTCTCGGCTTACCTCCTCGCGCTTAACGGCCTGGTACCGATCGACGCGGTCATGGATGCGCAGAGCCTGCCGAAGGTGCAGATGCCCAACCGCGACGGCTTCATCCTCGACGATCGCCCGGACACCAAGTCCGTGCGCTGCATGCGCGACTGCAAGTGACGCGCGCTCGTGTTTCCGGCGGGTACACGTTTCCGCCGGAAACACGGGCGGAATATCGATAGAGCACAGCAATCTTGCGGGCTTGCGCGGCCGCGGCAGACAATCGCAGCCACGAAGGAGGCACTCCATGAGCAAGAACGCAGCGCAATGGTCGGCGCCGCCGAAATTTCCGCCGACGCATTACGTCGATTCGCGCATTTACACCGACCCGCAGATTTTCGACGAGGAGATCGAGAAGCTCTTCAAACCCTCGTGGATCATCGCCTGTCACGAGTCGGAGATCGCGAACGCGTACGACTATCGTGTGTTCACGCATCCCACGGGCGTGCCGCTCATCATCGTGCGCGGCGACGACCGGAAGGTGCGAAGCTTCTACAACATCTGCCCGCATCGCGGCAACACGATCCTCTACGACCCGGCGGGCAACGCGAAGCGCATGACCTGCATCTTCCACGCGTGGTCCTTCGATACGCGCGGCAACTGCCTTGAGATTTCGCGCGGCGAGCAGGGCTATCAGGACCGCTTCTGCAAGGAAGACGCGAGCCTGCGCGAAGTGAAGACCGAGATCGGCTTCGGCGGCTTCGTCTGGGTAAACCTCGACGACAACGCTTCAACGCTGCGCGATTACATCGGGCCGGCGCTCGATGTGCTCGAGCCGTACATGCAGGAGCCGATGGAGGTGTTCCACTTCAATCGCGCCATCGTCAACACCAACTACAAGCTCTGGCACGACACGAACAGCGAGTTCTATCACGACTTCGTGCACTACTTTAATCGCATCACCGGCATGATGCAGCCCGGCTACTTCGAGCGCCGATATACGCCGTTTGCCAACGGCCATGCGAGCGTCGGCTCGATGTCCATCCAGTACGACAAATACGAGGGCTCGAAGGAGCGCGCGGTCGGCTGGCCAGGGCTCACCCCGGGGGGCTGGTACATGGTCGATCTTTTCCCCGGCATGACCTACAACCTGCGCACCTCGGTGCTGCGCATCGACACCGCCATTCCGCTCGGGCCGAACAAGGTGGCGATCGAATTCCGCGGTCTCGGCCTGAAGCGCGACACGCCCGAGCAGCGCGCCGAGCGCGTGTTCGACCACAACACCATCTGGGGGCCGTTCGGACGCAATCTGCACGAGGATCTGCTCGCCGTGCACGGTCAGGGACGCGCGCTGCGCGAAGGCACGGACAGCCGCTGGGTGATCCACGGACGCGAGGAGAACAACACCATCCACGACGAAGTCGGCATGCGCCACTTCTACGCCGAGTGGGGCCGCCGGATGGCGCGGCCTGCCTACGACCCGTACGGCGAAGGCAGACCAGAACGCCCAGTGAAAAATGAGCGCGCCGCCGCGTGACGACCTCGGCGGAAAAAAGGCAGGCGATCGAGGAGCTCGTCTACCGCTCGTGCCTTGCGCTCGATGAGCGCGACTTCAAAGGCTTCCTCGAGCTCTGCGAGCCCGCCTTTCGCTACAAGGTCACGGTGTACAGCCCCGAGATCCGCAAGGAGATGACCTGGCTCGACCAGGACCGCAAGGGCATGGAGACGCTCTTCACCAACCTGCCCCGGCATAACAGCGACCACTCCCCGCTCACGCGGCATGCGACGGTGTACACGGTGCAAGTCTCGGGTGACCAGGCGCAGGTGGTATCGGCGCTGCAGGTTTTCCGCACGGCACTCGACGGCGGCGCAAGCGAGCTCTTCGGCGTCGCCCGTCTCATCGACACGGTCAAGCTCGATGGCGACACGCCGAAGCTCGCGCAGCGCGTCGTGCGCATGCAAACGCGCCAGCTCGGTTTCGGCTCGCACATTCCCTTCTGACCACGGCGCATGCGCGTGCAACTCAATGCCCGAAATCGTGCCTATGAGTTCAACGCGCTGCCGGGAGAGAAAATCCTCTACGCGGGGCTGCGCTCGGGCGCGGGGCTGCCTTATGAATGCGGCACCGGTACCTGCGGCACCTGCAAGGCGCGGCTCATCGAAGGGCGCATCGACGACGGCTGGCCGGCGGCGCCCGGCAAAAAGACTCTCAAGGCCGAGCGCGCCGAGTTCCTCATGTGCCAATGCTCGCCCGCGAGCGATGTGGCGCTGGAAGTGGCGAGCTTCGTATATCCGCTCGACACCAATACCTGTCCGGTCGCCGTGCACGCGGGAACGATCGAGAAGGTGCGCGCCTTGACGCACGACGTAAGCACCGTGGACATCGCGCTCAAGACGCCGTGCGAATTCGACGCCGGCCAGTTCATGAGCGTCGCGGCGCGGGACGTCCCCGGCATGCGTGGCTACTCGATGGTGAACTTCGAGCAGCCGGCGAAGCGCCTCGAATTCGTGATCAAGAAGAAGCCGGGCGGCGGCTTCTCCGAGTGGCTCGCTTCGGGCCGCGCCACCGGCGCAAGCATTGAGCTGGTCGGACCCCTCGGACGGGCGACCTTCGTGCCCGGCCTTGCGAAGAATCTCTTGTGCATTGCCGGCGGCAGCGGCATCGCCGGGATGATGGCGATTCTCAGCCGCGCCTCGCGCGAGCGGCATTTCGAGCGGCACCAGGGACACGTGTTCTTCGGCGTGCGCACGATGAAGGATGCGTTCTATCTGGAGGAGCTTTCCGCCCTGCGCCGCCAATTCCCGCGCTCCCTCGAGATCACGGTCGCGCTCTCCGATGACGACGTGCCCCGCTCCGCCGCCGAGCGCTGGCCTGAGCTTCGCTTCGCCCACGGTCTCGTGCACGAGGTGGCGAGGCGTGAGATGGCCGGCAAGTACCAGAACACGCGCGCCTACGTCGCGGGACCACCGCCCGCCGTGGACGCCGCCATCCGCGTGCTCGTCCTCGATGGCAAGCTGACCGCGGACAACATCCGCTACGACAAGTACAGCTAGGGCGACGGATGGCGCGAAAGATGATCTGCCGCAAAAGCGAAGTCCCGGCGAATGGACTCAAAGAATGTCAAGCCGAAGGAGGCCTGAAGCTGGTTGTCGCCAACTCGGGCGACGAGTACTTCGCCGTGCAGGCGACCTGCCCGCACCAGGACGTGCCGCTTTGCGAAGGCATCTTCGACGGCTCGGTGCTCGTCTGTCACCAGCATCTCTGGCAATGGGACATCCGCACCGGAGCGCCGATGGGCATCGCCGAAATCCCCCTTGAGCGCTACGACGTGACGGTCGAAGGCGATGCCATCTATCTCGATGCGCAGGGCGCGCTGAACGTGGGGGAGCTCTTCAACGGCATCGCCGGCGCGACGCTGCAGGCGCTCGCGGCGATTGCGCGGCGCGAGGACTTCGCCGCGGGCAGCATGATCTACCGCATGGGCGACCCGGCGCAGGACTTCTTCGTCCTCGAGACGGGCCGCGTCGAGTTCCAGATCGGGCGCGCCGAGCGCGCGAACCCGGCGGGCTTCATGCTGAAGAAGGGCGAGGTGTTCGGCTGGGCGGCGCTCGTCGAGAACCATCCCCAGCGCATCGCCAGCGCGCGCGCGCTGGAGGACTCGAGCGTGCTGCGCATCGACGGCCGGCAGGCGCTCAAGGTGCTCGAATCCGATCCGGCCGCGGGGTTCGTCGTCATGCGTCGGCTCTCGGGCCTGATTGCGCGGTTTCTCACTCCGGCGGGCGCGAAATGATGCGCGCGCGGAGCTCTATGGCTGAATCTCTCAAGGAGGAGGTGCAATCGTGATGAAACTTTTGCAGAGGTACGCGGCCGCGTCGCTCGCGTTCGCCGTGCTCGCCTCGGGCGCGCTCGCGAAGGATTACGGCAAACCCGGTACGCCGATCAAGCTCACCATCGGCTACCAGCCCTACTACACGCAGGCCTGGTCGGCGGTGATCCAGAAGGAGATGGAGCTCTGGAAGAAGTACCTGCCGGCGGGCTCGACGGTCGAGTGGGAGATCGGCCTGCAGGGCGCGATCGTCGGCAACGCCATGCTCGCCGACAAGAACGACATCGGCTACATGGGCGACATGCCGACCATCGTCGCGATCAGCAAGCGAAACGTGCGCGAGCTGCGCATGGTGGCGGTGCTCGGCCTCGCCAACGACCAGTGCAGCGTGTTCCTGTCGCGAAACGAGTCGCCCGACTTCAAGTCGCCCGAAGAGGCGGTGAAATGGTGGAGCGGCAAGCGGGTCGCGGTCGCCAAGGGAAGCTGCACCGACCGCAGCGGCCAGGAGATGATGCGCAAGTTCGGCATCAAGCCCGAGCAGTACCTGAACCAGAACATCGAGGTGCAGACCTCGAACTTCAAGGCCGGGCGCCTCGACGGCTCGATCATGTGGGAGCCCACCGCGTCGAAGATCATCATGGAAGGCATCGCCAAGCGCATTGGCGACACCAAGGTGATCGGCAAGCTCGACGGCGGCTTCATGGCGATGCAGTACGAGCTCATCAAGCAGCGCCCCGACGTGGTGAAAGGCTGGCTCGAGGCCGAGCTCGGCGCCAACCTCTTCTGGGCGAAGCCCGAGAACTACATGAAGGTGGTCGAGATGGCGCACAAGAACACCCAGGGCTTCAGCAAGGAAGTGCTCTGGATGTCGATGGCCGGCAAGTATCCGAAGGTCATGGGCGGCGGCGACGTGCGCAACATCATGTACTACGGCATCAACGACGACGTGCGCGGCATGATGAAGGACGCGGTAACGTTCCTGCACGAGATCAAGGTGCTGCCGATGGCAGAGCTCGACAAGGACCTGGTCGACTCGAGCTGGACCGATGAGATCCTGAAGCGCCGCGGGCTCAAGGTGCCGCTCGCCAAGATCGAGGCGCAGGACCCGTCGAAGTACCCGGCCGGCAAGATCCAGCTGCCCGCGAGCTGGCGGGAGTGATGCCCGGCCTGCATCGGCGGACCGCCGCCGGCGTGCGCCTTGGCTAAGCCGGGCACGTCGGCGGTCGAGGTCGGCGCATCGAACATGTTCATGTACCGCTTCTCGAAAGCGCTGAAGAACCCCACGCCGTACCTAATGCTCGCGGGCTTCGCGCTTTTCTTCGGCGCCTGGTTCTTCCTCTCCGAGGGCATCAGGTTCTGGCGCTTCGCCAGCCTGCCGGGGCCACGCGAGGTGCTGGTCGAATGGTTCAATCGCAACCCGGTGTACGGCCTTTCGCTCTACACGCCGGAGTACTACACACATGTTTGGATGAGTCTGCGGCGCGTGCTGTACGCCTTCGTCATCGCCACGGGCCTCGGCGTGCCGTTCGGCCTCTTCCTCGGCTGGTCGAAGAGCTTCCGCCAGTTCACCTTCCCGGTATTCGAGACGCTGCGGCCGATCCCGGTGCTCGCCTGGGTGCCGCTCGCCATCGTGATGTTCAAGGGCGATGAGTCGCCGGTGATTTTCCTCACCACGCTCGCCTCGTTCTACGCCACAGCGCTCAACACGATGCTCGGCGTGCGCTCGATCGACGAGTCGTATCCGCGCGCCGCGGCGTGCCTGGGCGCGGGCAAATGGCAGATCTTCCGACACGTCATCGTGCCGGGCGCGCTGCCATTTATCTTCACCGGGCTGCAGATCTCGGTGGGCGTCGCGTGGTTCTCGCTCGTCGCTGCGGAGATGGTCTCGGGCGAGTACGGGCTCGGCTACGTGATCAACAGCGCGTACGTCAACGTGCAATACCCGCGGATCATCATCGGCATGATATCGGTCGGCATCGTCGGCTACGCATCGAGCGCGCTCGTGCGCTTCGCGGGCGACTACCTGATGCAGTGGCGCGTACGCGAGCTCGCGCTCGGAGGCGGTCGATGAACGCGCCCGCGCGTGTGGGCGCGATCCGCATCCAGAACGTCGACAAGATCTACGACGCCCAGGGCGCCGCGGTACAGGCGGTCTCCGACTGCACGCTCGACATCCGCGCCGGCGAGATCTGCATGATCGTCGGCCCCTCCGGCTGCGGCAAGACGACGCTCCTCAACGCCATCGCCGGCTTCCACGACATCACGGGCGGCGCCATCTATCTCGACGGCGACATGCTGTGCGGTCCGGAGAGGCCGAAAGCGGAGCCGGGGCCCGACCGCGTGGTGGTGTTCCAGAACGGCGCCCTCTTTCCGTGGAAGACCAACCTCGAAAACGTCGCCTTCGGCCCGGTGATGCAGGGCAAGCTGCGAAGGGCCGCGGCGCTCGACAAGGCGCGCGGCATGATGGCGGACGCCGGGCTCGCGGGCGTCGAGCACAACTACCCCGGCGAAATTTCCTCCGGCATGCGCCGGCGCGTCGAGATCGTGCGCGCGCTGATGAACGACCCCAAGGTCCTGCTTCTGGATGAACCGTTTCGCGCGCTCGACTCGCTCACCAAGTCGGTGATGCACGAGGCGCTGCTCGAGATCTACTACAAGAACAAGGTAACGATCTTCTTCATCACGCACGACCTCGAGGAAGCGATCTTCCTCGGGCACCGCGTCGCCATCATGACCACGCGCCCGTGCCGGCCGAAGAAGATCCTGGAGGTCGACATTCCGCACCCGCGTAACTACAGCGTCCTGACCAGCCCGCGCTTCCGCGCCCTCATGGAGGAAACGGTGAGCGCCGTGCACGAGGAAGCCGTGAAGGCCTTCGAGGCCGGCGAGAAGGAAATGTGATGAGGATGAGCGCATGAGCGCAGTCGCGGACACGCTGGTGCGTCGCCCGCCCCGGCGCGGCGATTCGCTGTGGCGCAACCCGATCGTGCGCGCGGTGATCTCGATCGCGGTGTTCATCGCCGTGTGGGAGCTCGCATCGCGCCTTAACTGGCCGTGGATCGGGCAGGCGCCGGCGCCCTCGAAGGTGATGGAGGCATGGCTGCCGCTCTTGAACGACCGCGGCTACTGGTACAGCTGGTACCAGAGCTCGCGCCGCGTGCTCTCCGGCTTCCTCGCCGCGATGATCATCGGCATCCCGTTCGGGCTCGCCATGGCGACGAGCCGCGTGTTCCACGACATCAGCTTTCCGGTGTTCGAGATCCTGCGGCCGGTGCCGCCGCTTGCCTGGGTGCCGGCGGCGATCATCTTCTGGCCGACGCAGGAGCTCTCCATCGGCTTCGTCATCTTCCTCGGCGCCATCTTCACCATCATGCTGAACGTGATCGGCGGCGCCCGTTCGATCGACGTGCGCTACTTCCAGGCCGCGCGCTCGATGGGCTCGAGCTCCTGGGACATCTTCCGGCGCATCATCCTGCCGGGCGTGCTGCCCTCGATCATCGTCGGCTGCGAGGTCGGCATCGGCATTACTTGGAACGTGGTGGTAGCAGCCGAGATGATCTCCGGCGGCGGCGGTGCCATCCAATCCTCCGCCGGCGGCGGCCTCGGGTTTTTCATTTGGAACTCCTACATCGGCTTCTCCTACCCGCTGATCGTGGTAGGCATGATCTCGATCGGCATCGCCGGCTGGATCTCGAGCGCCATCATCCGCCAGCTCGGCATCCTGGCGACGCCGTGGCTGAGGCTGCGATGAGCGCCGTCGCGGTCGACATCGGCGCGCTGCGCTCGAGCATCAAGCCGGGCGAGCTGCGCGTCGCCCACGTCTCGAAGGGCTACGGGGACGCGCAGCTCCGCACCGAGGTGGTGAAGGACTGCTCCTTTACGCTCGAGAGAAGCAAGCTCACGGTGATGATCGGCCCCTCGGGCTGCGGCAAGAGCACGCTCATTCGCCTGCTCGCCGGCTTCGACAAGCCCGATACGGGCACCATCACGCTGAACGATGCGCCGGTGAGTGGCCCGGCGCGCGATCGCCTCGTGCTCTTCCAGGAATCCGCGCTCTTTCCGTGGATGACAACTTGGGACAACATCCTCTACGGGCCGCGCGCCCGCGGCGAGATGAGCCGCGAGACGCGCGACATGGCGGAGTTTCTCCTGAACAAGGTCGGCCTCCAGGACTTCCGCAAGAAATATCCGACACAGCTCTCCGGCGGCATGCAACGGCGCGCCGAGCTCGCGCGCGCGATGATCAACAACCCGGCCGTCATGATCCTCGACGAGCCCTTTCGCGGCCTCGACGCCATGACCAAGGAGCTGATGTGGGAGTACTACTCGCGGCTCTTCGAAGAAACCCGCCGAACCAACTTCTTTGTCACCACCGATATCGACGAAGCGATCTTCCTCGCCGATCGGCTGCTCATCATGTCGAACATCCCCTGCCAGGTGCGCGCGGTGCTGGAGATCGACCTGCCGCGCCCGCGCACCCTGATCGCCATGGTGGAGAACGACCGCGCCAACGAAATCAAGATGCAGGCGCTGTCGCTCCTTCACGAGGAAGCGATGAAGTCCTTCTCGCGCGGCAGCAAGGCCGCTGCCGACTTCGTCGAGGCGTACTCGAAGCGCGTCGCCAAGACGTAAGCGGGTGGACTGGCTTCTGACGCGCGAAGCGGTGATAACGCTCGCGGTGGCGGGCGCCATCGCCTCGAGCGCCGCCAGCGTGCTCCAGGTGCGTGGCATGCTGAGCGCGGAGCGCGCCCGGCACCTGAACCTTGCCGGCTACGTGCTGATGGGCATCAGCATGGCGCTCTTCGTGGTGGTCGGCTTTCGCCGCTAGCAGCCGAGTTTCGCCGCCAACTCGACGAAATCCGTCGCCGCAATATCCACGCAGCTCCGGTCCGGATATAGATCGCTCGTCTGGCCGGGACCGTGCTCCTTCGGCCGGGCGACGAAAGCAGTGGCGAGCCCCTGGCTCTTCGCCGCCTTGAGGTCGTTGTTGTGCGCCGCGACCATCAGCACGTTTTGAGGCGCGAGCCCGAGCTGCCGGCAGGAAGCGAGATAGGCCTCCGGCATCGGTTTATACGCGCGCGCCGTCTCCGCACCGAGGATGCAGTCCCACGGCAGTCCGGCGCGCTTCGCCATGTTGACCATCAGCGCGATATTGCCGTTCGAGCACGGCGCGATGATGAATTTGCGCTTCAGCCGCGCGAGCCCTTCGACCGCGTCGGGCCACGGGTCGAGGCGATGCCACGCGCGGTTGAGATGCTCGATGTCCGAGTCGTTCAGCCCGGCGACACCATAGCGGCCGATCAGTTTCATCAGGCTTTCGCGGTGCAGGACATCGAGGATCGTGAACTGCCGCCGGCCCGAGCGCACCTCGTCCATCGACGGCTGATAAAGCTTGCGCCACTCCACCGCAAACTCGACCGCGTCGATGCCGCGGATACCCTTCGCCTGCGCGAACGCCGCGAATTCGCGGCTGACGCCCGTGCGCCAGTCGACCACGGTGCCAAACACATCGAACAGGCAGGCGCGGATTTCCATCAGAGCGGATTCTCGCGCGGCCGGCGGCGCTCTGGATCGTAAAACGGCAGCGTCACGACGCGCGCGAGGTACGCGTTATCGACCCTGACGAAATCGCCGGGGCGCGCGTCCGGGGGAGCGAAGCCAAGCGCAATGCCCATTCCGAGCGTTGGCGAATCGCACTGGCTCGTGACGCGGGCAAGGGGCAGCTCGGCGCTCGCGTGACCCTCGGCGATTTCAAACCCGACGAGTTTCCGCGTGACGTCGAAGGTTCGGCCCGGCGCGAGGCGCTCGAGGCCGAGCTCGCGCGGATTGGCGCGACCGTCGATCTCGCGGTCGAACAGCACGTAGCCGGACTCAATGCGCAGGCTGTTCGCGGCCTCGAAGCCGCATTCGACTAAGCCGTCCGCACGACCGACGGAGAGTAGCGAATCCCACAGGCGCTTGCTCTCGGCGCGCGGCACCACCAGCTCGTAGCCGAGCTCGCCGCTGTAACCGAGGCGCCCGATCACCGTTGAGCCGACTTGGATGAACCGGAAATACCGCAGCGAGCCAACGATGTCCGCAGAGACGAGGCGGGCGAGGATGCGCGCGCTCGCCGGCCCTTGTAGCGCGGCGATGGCATATTCGCCCGAGCGGTTGCGCGAGATGCCGTGCAGGCGCTCACCGTCGCTGCGCCGGCCGGTAAAGAGCCACCAGCGATCGGGCGTGAGCCGCCATGCGGTGGCGTCGTTGAAGACGCTGCCGTCGTTGTTAAGAAGGAGCGTGTAGGCGAGCTGGCCGGGCTCGAGGTTCTCGAGGTCGCGACTCTGCACGTCCTTCAGGCTCGATAGCTCGTAGTGCCCCATGAAGGAGAAGTCGAACAAGCCGGCCGCGCGCCGGGTGGCGAGGTGCTGCTCACGAGCGCTCATCGCCAGCGCAGAGTATCCCAGTCCCAGCAAACGGGAGTAGGCTGCCTGGTCGGTCAAAACTAAGGGGGCACCAATGCAGAAGATGACGACACTCGTCGCGTTCACTACTTTGCTGTTGACTAGCTGTTCTTCCACACCGACAAAACCGGCGGCGGGAGCCGTAGTTTTTGCGAAGCCGCCTGCGGTGGTCCAGAAAGCTGCCGTTGAAGCTTTGGTTGTAAACGGGTTCGAGGTCGAGAAGTCGGAGCCACTATACGTCGAGGGATCTAGACCGCGAAGGATCGGGCTCGTGGTTGGATCAGGGGGCGAAGGCGCTGCGGTATGGCTTGAACCGATCGAGAACTCGAAGACCCGTGTATATGTCGACACGACAAGGACCGCCATGGGGATCGCGGGGCAGCGAGTCTGGACTGGAGACATTCTTCAGGCCATGGAAAAACAGCTCGGCTCACGCGAGTAATCGTGCGGCGCGCAGCGCTGGCTGTGCCAGCCTTCCTAAGCGCACTGCTAGTCTCGTGCGCGACGTCGCAAAGCCGCTTCGCTCCGCTGGGGCAGACGTCTGCGCCCCGGCCCGTGGACTGCAGTGTCGCGGTTTACAGGGAAACGCTTCCGCCGAAGGCTTTCGAGCGTATCTCCCGGCTGGACGCGCACATGGAGTCAACCCACTTCATCAAGCCGGACTTCGAATCGGCTCTTCCCGAGCTCAAGAAGCAAGCGTGCTTGTCCGGTGCGGACGCGATCATCGAGGTGCAGGAAACTTCAACTCAGTTTCGCGTCGAGAACCACTCGTACCATGTCACCGCGACTGGGATCAAATTCAGGGAGTGAATTAAAGCGAGCGCGACAGCAGCAGCGCACCGGTGATGATGCAGAGCGCGCCGGCGACGCGACGTAGAACGAGAGCGCTCGCGATGTGAGCGAGACGAACGCCAACGAGCACGCCGGCGAGCTCAAATACGGTGACGATCGTGGCGATCTGAAGATCAATGGTTCCGTGGCGCAGGTTCTCGAGTGAGCCCGAGACGGCGGCGATGATCTGCAGCACCTGGCTCGTTGCGATGGCGGTGAGCGGCACGTAGCCGAGGATCACCATGATCGGCACCGAGAAGAGCGGCCCGCCGGCGCCCGAGAAGCCGGAGCCGAAGCCCGAAGCCGCGCCCACCGCCGCGAGCTCGAGGCGGCCGCGCCAGCCGCGCCCATCGCGTGCCCGCGCGCTCGGGCGGGCGGGCAGGAACACATAGACGCCAGCCGCGATGATGAGGAGCGCGATGACGATGGCGAGCGGACGCGGGTCGACCACCGCGGCGAGCGCCGCGCCGAAATAGCCGAATAGGACTGCGCCTGCGCACACCGGCACGGCGATGCGCCAGTCGATCGTGCGGCGGCGCTGATAGAGCCAGGTGCCGAGGATGCCGGTGAAGAGGAAGGTGAAGAGGGCGGTGGCGGCCGCCTGATGGATGGTGAGGCCGCCGAAAAGCGCGAGGAAGGCGACCAGCACGACGCCGCCGACGCCGACCGTACCGATCAACAGGCCGACGAGCGCGGCGACCGCCGCGATGGCGACGAGGGAGCTCAGCCGGCGGCGAAGGCGACGAGCTCGCTCGTCAGCAGCACGGCGAGCTTTTTCATGAGCGCGAAACCGAGGCCGCTGTCCGCTTCCATGAGCGCGTTGAGCGCGGCCCCGTCGATCGCCACCACTTCGCAGGCGGTGAGGCAGTACGCCGTGGCGATGCGCCGCGCATGGCCTTCGACGAGCGGCGCCCAGCCGAACACTTCGCCGCGGCGGATGATGTCGCCCGCCGAGGTGTCTCGCTTTCCTAGACCGAGCGTGAAGCGAAGCATGCCGTCGGCGAGGACGTAGAAGTCGTCGACCGCGTCGCCCACGGTGTAGATGCGAGTGTCCTGGGGAAACGAGCGCATGCGCGCGATGGCGGCGACGCGCTCGAGCTGGCGTTTGCCGAGCGCCGAGAAGAAGCGCGCCTCGCCGAGGAGGCGCGCCACGTCGAGGTTATGGACGACGTTCAAACTAGGACGTCGTCCCCGCGGAGGCGGGGATCCCGTTTACAAGATCAATTGGGTCCCCGCCTTCGCGGGGACGACTCACCGCTTTCATTCCTCTATTTGCGCCGGGCGCTCGCCATCATCTGCTTGAAGCGCGCGAGCTCGTCCTCTTTCATGAAGACGGTGTGCTCGGTGCCGGGGTACTTGCGCGCGCGCACGTCGTCGCGATAGTCGGAGAGCCCCTTCTCGATGATCGGCACCAGGTCGACGTAGATCTTCGAGTGCCGTGGCGTGTGCGCTTCGTAGAGGTGGAAAAGATCGGAGCCGATGATATGCACGCCGTGCGCGCGGTTGCCCGCGCCGAGCGAGATCACCGGCACGGGTAGGGTTGCCGCCAGGTGCTCGCAGACTTCCGAGGTGGTCACCTCGCACATGATCGAGAAGCAGCCCGCGTCGACCATGGCCCAGGCGTCGTCGATCAGCTCCTTCGCGCGCTCGGCGGTCTTGCCCTGCGCGAAGAAGCCGCCGAGCTGCGGCATGCGCATCGGCGTGATGCCGATGTGCCCCTGCACGGGAATCCCTGCCTTGACG
>JBHELS010000302.1:0-4441 GCA_046263015.1 Burkholderiales bacterium
GAGAATTTGCAGGGTCATTACCAGGTCGATCCCAATCTATTCACGCCGCGCGCCGATTATCTGTTGCGCGTGCGCGGCCTTTCGATGCGCGATGCCGGCATTCTCGAAGGCGACCTGCTCGCGGTGCATCGCACGCAAGAGGCGAGGAGCGGACAGATCGTGGTCGCGCGCCTCGGGGACGAAGTCACGGTGAAGCGGCTGCGCCGCCGCGGTCACGCCGTGACGCTCGAGGCGGAGAACGCGGAGTTCCAGCCGATCGAAGTCGATCTGCGGCGCGACGCGATGGCCATCGAGGGCATCGCGGTCGGCGTCATACGTAACGGCAAGAGCTTCTGATAAGCCTTTAGAATGCGCGCAGGGGGGATGGCGGCTGCGCGCATGAGCAATTTAGCGAACGGCATCGAGAGCGTGGAGCGCGGCGCGGCGAACGCGGTCGCGCAAAGCGCGGCCATCAACGCGAGCATCGCCGCGCGCGCCGATCCGACCCTCGTTCGCAGCGACCGCGTCGAGCAGCTCTATAGCCAGGTGCCGCTCGGCCTCGCGGCGACGGTGGTCACCGGCGTCATCGCGGCAATCGAGTTGCACGAGGGCCGGCTGATCGAGCTCGTCCTCTTCTGGGGCAGCCTGCTTGCCGTGGTGGTCGTACTGCACGCGTTCCTCTATCTCGGCTATCGCAAGGACGCGAAGCGCGAAGAGAACGCGTCGCAATGGCTGCGCTGGCTCGGTATCGGGGCTTTCGCCGCCGGAGCGGTGTGGGGCTTTGCCGCCGCGGTCTTCTTCCCTTCGCATGCCGATGAGCGCCAGGTGTTCCTCGCCTTTCTCCTCGCCGGGGTCATCTCGGGCGGCATCCCGATGTACGCGGCTTCGTGGCCGATGTTTGCCGCCTACGCGGCGGCGATCGCGCTGCCCTTCACGTACGTCCTCTCGACCTTCGGCAACCGCCTGTTCGCCGAGATCGCGCTCCTCATTCCACTTTTCTACGGCGCGAGCGTGGCCATCGCCTACCGGCTGAACAGCGTCTTTCTTTCGGGCTACCGGCTGCGGCACGCGTATCAGCGCAGCCTGGTCGAGCTCGAAGAGGCACGGCGTCAGATCGAGGCGAGCGGGCGCAAGCTCGCGCTCTTCGCGGAGCGCTCGCCGATCGCGGTGCTCGAGCTCGACGGCGAAGGCCGGGTCCAGCAGGTGAACCAGGCGGGCGAGCTCCTCTTCGGCTTCGCCGCCGGAGAGCTCGCCGGTGGACCGGTGAAGCGCCTGGTGCTCGCCAAGTTCCATCCGGAGTTCGACGCCGCCTGGAGGGCGCTCGTCGCCTCGCGCCAGCCGATGACGGGCGTCAAGGTGCGAAACGTGCGCCGCGACGGGCTCTCGATCGTCTGCGAATGGACCGTGACGCCGCTCGTCAACCGTGAAGGCGAGCTCCTGTCGGTGATCGCGCAAGGTCGCGACGTCACCGCACAACTCGAGGCCGAGCGGATGAAGAAGGAGTTCACCTCCACCCTGTCGCACGAGCTGCGTACGCCGCTCACTTCGATCATCGGCTCGCTGCAGCTCGTCAATGCGGGCGTCCTCGGCGAAGTTTCCAAGGACGTGGTCGAGCTTACCGAGGTCGCAGAGCGAAACAGCCAGCGCCTGCTCGATCTCATCAATGACATCCTCGACATCGAGAAGATCGAATCGGGCAAGCTCACGCTCAACCCGGAGGTGCTACGCGTGGACGAGCTGGTGCGAGAGGCGATCGTCCTGAACAAGGGGTTCGGCGATCGCTTCAAGGTGCGCTTCGAGCCGCAAGGCGAGCTTACGCGGCGGGCGCTCAGCGCCGATCACAAGCGCCTGCTGCAAGTGATGACCAATCTTCTTTCCAATGCCGCGAAGTTCTCGCCCGAAGGCGAAGTGGTGCAGATCACCGCCGAAGAAGAAGGACGCTGGATAAGAATCGCCGTGCACGACCGCGGCCCGGGCATCCCGGAGGCGTTTCGCTCGCGCATCTTCGGCCGCTTCAATCAGGCCGATTCGACCACCTCGCGGCAAAAGGGCGGTACCGGGCTCGGACTCGCCATCTGCAAGCGGCTGATCGAGATGATGCAGGGACGCATCGGCTTTCAGGACCGCGCAGGCGGCGGCACCACCTTCTGGTTCGAGCTCGCCGCCCATGCCTGAGCGCGCGCTCGAGCGCATTTGCTACGTCGAGGACGACGAGGACATTCAGCGCATCGTGCGCATGTCGCTCGAGCGTGTCGGCAAAATGACGGTCGAAGTGGTGAGCGATCCGAACCTGGCGATCGCCGTCATCACCCGCTTCAAGCCCGATCTGGTGATGCTCGACTGGATGATGCCCGGCATGGATGGGCCGGCGCTTTTTCGCCGTATGAAGGTGGAGCCCGAGACGGCGGCCCTGCCGGTCGTCTTCATCACCGCCAAGGCGACGCAGCGTGACATGGATGAGCTCGTGGCGCTCGGAGCGGCCGGCACCATCTCGAAACCTTTTTCGCCGAGGGACCTGCCGGACCAGCTCAGGGCGATCTGGGCGAAACTGCCCTAGTGCAGCTTGATGGTGCGCTCGAATTCGCGCTCTTGCTCGAACTTGCGCTTGAGAAAGCCGAGCACCTCGTCGGCATTGCGAAAGCGCGCGTCGCGGTCCTTCTCGAGCAGCTTGTCGAGGAGCCTCTGGTAGGCCTCGAGCTTCTCCGGTAGCGCGGGCGGCGGCGTATTGAGGTGGTGCAACGCCACTTCGACCGCCGTCTGCCCTTCGAAAAGATGCCGGCCGGTGAGCATCTGATAGAGGAGGACGCCGGCGCTATAGATGTCGGTGCGAAGGTCGAGCGCCCGGCCCTGCACCTGCTCGGGACTCATGTAGCGAGGCGTGCCGAGCACCTCGCCCTGCTTAGTCTTGTCGATGGCGTCGATGTGCTTCGCGATGCCGAAGTCGAGGATGGCGAGCGTGCCGTCCTCGCGGAACATCAGGTTCTGGGGCTTGAGATCGCGATGCAGGATGCCCTTCTCGTGGATGTCGCCGAGCGCGAGCATCAGTTCGCGAAAGATGCGCATCGCCTCCGCGGGATCGAGCGGCGTGCCGGCAAGGCGCTTATTCAGGTCGCCGCCCTCGAAGAACTCCATCACGAGGTAGGCGTTGTCGCCCGAGTTGCCGTGGTCGTAGATGCGCGCCACGTGCCGGCTCTCGATGCGCTTGACGAGCGCGTATTCCTCCATGAAGCGCTGCAGTGCGGTCGTATTGCTGAGCACTTCACGGCGCAGGATCTTGACGACGAGCGGCTCGTCGTCGCCCTCGCGCGAGGCGAGGTAGACGCGCGCCATGCCGCCTTCGCCGATCAGTCGCAGCACCCTGAAGCCAGGAATGCGGATCTTGGCGCCGAGCGAATGCGCCGCCATGCGCGAGGCGAGCTCGGGCGAGACGGTCTTCTCCTTTTCGCCGGCGGTCATCTCGTGGAGCGAGCTGATCAGCTTCTCGCGCGTCAGCTCCTGCTTTCGCTGATAGTCGTCGGCGCCCGCCTTCATCGCTCGCACGGCAATCGACTCGTTGCCGGCGCCGGTGAGAAAGAGGACCTTCGGGCAATCGGCGCGCTGCTTGAGCTTCGCCAGCCATTCGAGTCCGTCGCCGCGCCCGAGCATGTAGTCGAGGATCAGCGCCTGGTAGGAGCCGAGCGGAAAATCCGCGGCCGGCATGTCTCGCTCGAGCGGATCCCATTCGTCCACGGTGGCGTCGCTCCAGCGCTGGCGGATGTAATGCGAGAGGAGGCCGCGGAGGTCCGGGTCGTCGTCGATGATCAGGATTCGCATGTCAGAGCGTGGCGGAATAGACGTCGACGGGCTCGCTTCGCCCGCGAAGCGGGAGCTTGCCACGCGCGGCGGCGCTTTGTCGCGCCGCTTGCAGTGCCGAGGCGGCGATGAGAAGCTCGCCCGGCTGGGCGAGCTCGACCAGGCGGGCCGCGACGTTCACCGCGTCGCCGATGATCGTGTAATTCATGTAATGCGGCGAGCCGACGTTCGCGAGAATCGCGTCGCCCGAGGCGAGCCCGAAGCCGACGCCGGTCGGCATGCCCTGCTCGCTCCGGCGCGCGAGCAGCTTGCGTGCCGCGGCGGCCATATCGTGGGCCGCGTGCCAGGCGAGCGCCGCCGCCTGCGGTTGCGCAAAAGGCACGTTGAAGCCGACGAGCAGGCTGTCGCCCGCCATGCTGAATATCGTGCCGTCGTGGCGATAGGCAGCCTCGGTCATGACGGTGAAGTATTCGTTGAGAAGCGCCACCACGCCATCCGCCTCGGCGCGTTCCGTGAGCCCGGTAAATCCACGGAGATCGGCAAAGAGCACCACGAGGTCGACGCGCTCCGGCGGGCGCTCGAAAGGCGTGCGGCCCTCCGCGAGCTCGGCCATCAGGCTCTCGACGAGGCGCGGCGACATGTAGCGTGCAAATGCCCTCCTCAAGGCATC
>JBHELS010000303.1:0-8730 GCA_046263015.1 Burkholderiales bacterium
GTCCTGGGCCTCGGTGCCGCCCGAGCCCGCCTGGATGTCGACGAAGCAGTTGTTCGGGTCGAGCGGATTCGCAAACATGCGCCGGAATTCGAGCGCCGCGACCTCTTTCGCGAGCTTGTCGACGTCGCTCGCGACGCCGAGCACCGTGTCCTCATCGCCCTCGGAACGCGCGAGCTGAAAGAGCTCCTGCGCATCGGCGAGGCCGCTGCCGACGCGCCCGAGCGTGGCGACGACCGCCTCGAGCTGCTTCTTCTCCTTGCCGAGCTCCTGCGCGCGCTGCGGGTTATCCCAGAGCTTCGGGTCCTCGAGCTCGCGGTTGAGCGCTTCTAGGCGGCTACGCTTGGCGTCGTAGTCAAAGATACCTCCGCAGCGCAGCGGAACGCGCCTGCAGGTCGGTCAGGCTGGAGGCGATCTGATTGAGGCGTTCTGCTTCCATTACTGGCTTACCTTCTGTTTCCAATATAGGACTTCGCGGCGGAAATTAGATTCCGCCTCCACGGTGCCAAGCGGCGTCACGCTCTCCCGGTCGGGAAGCGAGAGGAGCGCCTTGCGCAGCCCGCCGCTCACCGTCGATAGATAGAAATACACCTCGCCTTTTGCCTGCACCATGAAGAGCAGGTATTCGCCGTCGACAAATTGAGCGATGCGCAGCACCTCCGCGTCGCGAAAACCGCTTTGGCGCGCCGAGAGGAGCTCGACCCCCGCTTCTCGCGGTATGCCGATGGCGTCGGCGACCGTTGCGGCGAGATAGCCCTCGACCCCTTTCGCCTTCAGCCAGCCGGCGATGGTGCGTAGTCCGGTGGCTTCTACCGGAGCGCTTGGCGCGCTCGACGAAGCACTGGCCGACACGCAAACGCAGGCGAGCAGCGCTGCAATTGCGCCTCGCATGAACCCTCCCTCGTCGTACGACTTATGCGGCTATTTTACGGGTTTGGGCGTGTACTCTTCGGCGATCTTGTCGTCGAAAAAGCTGGTCGGGTTGGGCGCTGCCATGAAGCGCCGATAGACCTCGGGATAGACGCCCACGTATTGATACACCTGGCCGTTCGACATCTCGACTTCGAGGGTGCGTGTCGCCTCGTCGTAGCCGACCGAGCGCAGCTTTGACGAGTTAACGCGCTTTCGCTGCATCGGCGTTCTCCACGCGAATTTTGACGCCCGCTTTGATCGCCGAGAGCTGGCGCGGGTCGCCGCGCAGCGTGCCGAGGACGTTGCAGCGCGCGGCGAGCTTCGGCCGCTCGTCGGTCGAGATCGGCGTGCGCCCGTAGGGCAGGGCGAGCGCGTCGCCTTCGGTCCAGAAGCACACGGTGCCCGGCTCGACCACTTGCTTCGCATCCGGCTCGAGCTTTGCGCTCACGGGCGTGGTGAAGTACACCTCTTCGCCCCAGGTCTGCGCGGTGGCTTCGAACGGCAGCGCCGCGGCCAGTGCTTTGCTGGTCGGTGTGTCGCGCAACTCGGCTTCCAACGTTACGTTGCCTGCGGCAATGCGAAGCTTCATCCGCGAAGCGTCGCGCTCCAAGGCGCGCGGTTATTGCCGCTATCGAAGGTGCCTTCGATCGCGCGGTCCTTCACCACGCCGCTGAATCCGCCTTTGTGACCGGCGAGCCGGAAGGTCAGGTGCTCGCCGCGGAGCTTCACTTCCTCGAGCGGTACATCGCGACCGTCGACGCGCAGGCTGCCGGAGACGCGCGTCAGCTGCTGCTTCAGCGTGAGCGAGGCGGGCTGCTTGCTGATGGCGGGCGGCATGCGCGCTTCCCAGCGCCCGGCGACCTTGGCGGGCACCATGTAGAGATAGATGAGCGTCGTCGTCACGCCGCTGATCTGCACCTTGTCCTCGAGATCCATCTGCACGTACTTCTCCGGGATCCAGCCGGTCAGCGGATAGTCGTGCGAGACGATGCGGGTGCCCGGCTTGAGCTCGGTAAGGAACTTGTCCTTCAGCATGTTGACGGTATCGGGAAGGAGATACATGGTGACGACCGTCGCCTGCGAGATGTCGGTCTTGAAGAGGTCCTGCTTCACGAACTTGATTCGATCGGCGACGCCCTCCTTGTGCGCGGCTTCGTTCGCGCGCTTCACCAGGTCCTCCTTGATGTCGACGCCGAAGCCGCGCGCGCCGAACACTTTCGCCGCGGTGAGCACGATGCGCCCGTCGCCCGAGCCGAGATCGATCAGGAAATCGTTCGGGCCGACGTCGGCGTAGCGCAGCATGTCGGCGACCACGCTCTGCGGCGAGGGGACGTAAGGACCGGCATCCTTCGTGGGTTGCAGGTCGGCGGCAAGGGCGGCGCTGGCGGTCATAAGGAGGGCGGTGGCTAGGCGCTTCATGATTCGACGTGCTCCAGGTTGAACTGGATGGATTTGAGTCCGTTGAATTCGTTCACGGCGAGACGGTAGGCGGCGCGTACATGGCCGGGGAGCGGGTCCAGCGCGCCGAAGCGCATGGCTTCGTACCGGCGTCCTTCCTTCATGACGATGAGCTTCAAGTGGCGCTCGCCGACGACGCGCTGGCTTTCCACGGCGAATGTATCGCAGAAGAGCGGCTGCGGAAAGCCTTGGCCCCAGATCCCACCCTCGAGCATGCGCGCGACGTCGAGCGTCGTATCCGTGTGGGCGAGCGTGCCGTCGGTCTCCACCGTGCGCAGCCGCGCCGATGCCGGCAGCGTTTCTTCCAGCGCCTGATGGAAAGCCGCGGCGAAGCGCGCGAGATTCGCTTCTGCAATGGTGAGGCCGGCCGCCTGCGCATGCCCGCCAAAGCGCACGATCAGACCGGGGTTGCGCTTCGCGACGAGATCGAGGCAGTCCCGAAGGTGGTGGCCCGTAATCGAACGCCCGGAACCTTTCAGCGATCGGCCGTCGGCCGCCGGCGCGAAGCAGATCACCGGCCGGTGAATGCGGTCCTTCAAGCGCGAGGCGAGGATGCCGACTACGCCTTCGTGCCATTCGCGCGAATAGAAGACGGTCTGCGCCTCGCCCTCGAGCGCTTGCAGGCGCTCGAGCGCCTGCTCGAGCATTCCGGCTTCGATATCGCGCCGCTGCCGGTTCAGCCGATCGAGCTCCTGCGCGCAATTCGCGGCGCGCGCGTCGTCGTCCGTGATCAGGCATTCGATGCCGAGGCTCATGTCGGCGAGCCGTCCGGCGGCGTTCAGCCTTGGGCCGACAAGAAAGCCGAGATCAAAGCTCGTCGCCTCGAGCGGATTGCGGCCCGCCGCGCGCAGGAGCGCGTGGATGCCGGGCTGCGCGCGTCCGGCGCGGATGCGCTTCAGCCCTTGCGCGACGAGATTCCGGTTATTGGCATCGAGCGGCACGACATCGGCGATCGTGCCGAGCGCGACAAGATCGGTGAGCGCCGCGAGATTGGGCTCTTCGGCCTTGAAGTGGCCGCGCCGCCGGAGCTCCGCGCGCAGCGCGATCATCACGTAGAACATGACGCCGACGCCGGCCAGCGCTTTTGACGGGAAGGCGCAGCCCGCCTGATTCGGATTGACGATGCAATCGGCCGCCGGCAGCTCGGCGCCGGGCAGGTGGTGATCGGTGATCAGCGTGCCGATGCCGAGCGCGCGCGCCCGCGCTACGCCTTCGACGCTCGCGATGCCGTTGTCGACCGTGATGAGCAGATCAGGCGCTCGCGCCGCGGCGAGCTCGACGAGCTCGGGCGAAAGACCATAGCCGAGCTTGAAGCGATCGGGCACGAGGTAATCGACATGCGCGCCGAAGAGACGAAGCGCGCGCAGGCCCACCGCGCAGGCGGTGGCGCCGTCGGCGTCGTAATCGGCGATGATGAGAAGGCGCTTGCCGGCCTCGATGCAATCGGCGAGAAGTTGCGCCGCCTCGGCAATTCCCTTCAGGAGCAGCGGCGGCAGCAGCGCGGCGGGGTTGTAGGCGAGCTCGGTCGCCGAACGGATGCGGCGCGCGGCATAGATCTTCGCGAGGAGCGGATGGATGCCCGCCTGGATGAGCGCGTGGCGGTCGGCCTCTTGGTAGGCGCGCTCGATGATTTTCATGCGTAGCGCTCGAGCGCTTTGGGACGCCGCCAGAAGCGGCGCAAATCGCCGCGGATGGTCTCGACCGCGACGCATTCGCCCGCGTCCGGCACATAAATCGTCACCATGCCGATGCGGCCCTCGCGCAGACGCGCGAGCAACGGCGCGAACCAGTCTCGCTCGAGCCGCGCGAGCGCGTCCTGATATTCGCCCGCCTCGGAAAGCGCGAGCGGCACGCGAAGCTCATCGAGCACCGCGAGATGCCGGCCCTCCTGGGGCAGGCGATCGAGCCACGCTTCGGCCCCCGCCGCCGCCGCGCGCGCGCGGATGCCCGAGGCGCGCGCGAGCCCGAGCGCGACCGGATCGGCGGCGCTCAGCGATTGCCACGGTGCCGATGCGCCGCCCGGCGCAGCGCCTGCGCCCCAGAACCAGAGGCTATTTACCGGCGGCTCGCCGCGCGCTTCGCGCGCCTCGTTGACGGCGAGCGAGTGAAGCACCATCTGTGCTTCGTTCAAGAGCTGATGCACCGCGGAGGCGGCGGCCGACGGCAGGGCCGTGGCGACGTCCCGGCCAGCAAGGGCGAGCGGCGGCTCGTTGGCGGCCTCGATGGCTGCCGGTAACCGCGCTACCCAGCGCTGCGGGTCGATGATCTGAAGATGACAGCGCTCGCCGAAGTGCGCATCGAGCGCGCGGGCGAGCGCCTCTGCTTCCTCGCCCGTGATGCGCAGAGCCTCCGGCGGCACGAGCACCAGCCGATCGCGCATTAGCCGCAGGTGTACCGGATCGGCGCGTGCCCATCCGTCGCCGGGCGCTTCGCCACCGGCGGCGAGCAGGGTAAGGGCGCCCGCCGCGAGCGGGCCGTCTTCCAAGCCGAAGGCTTCCTCAAGCCAGGCTTCCAGCGTCTGCGACGGTCCGCTCGAGCAGCGGCCCCGCGCGAGCAGGAGCTCGGCCGCGGGCAGCCGCGCGGCGGCAGCCGAGGCGAAGAGCCCCGGTACTACGAGCTCGGCGTGCATGCGTTCAACGGCACGACGCGCCCGCCGGACTTGGCGAGATAGCGCGAGAGGATGCGGTATTCGTCGTAATCGAACGCCGGCCGCTGCTCTAGGAGCTCGGCGACGTCGGGCTCGCAGCGCGCGGCGCCGAGATAGCACCAGCGGTCGACGGCATGCAGCTCGGTCGCATCGCGCGTGCTGTCGCGCTCGACGATACCGACGGGTCCGGCGTACGGCCATTGTGGCGTGCGCAGCGTGGCGAGTGCGGCGGCGAGGCGGCCGTGATGCGCGTGGATGCTCTCGCGCGCCGCGCAGACGCCCGCGCAGCGGCCGATCTGGTGCCGGAAACACGCGCCTTGGCGCTTGGCATCAAAGCCGAGCGTTTGCAGGCAGAGCGCGTGCTCATCGGCCAAGGTGCGAAGCGCCTGCATCGCCGCGCGCCGCGTACGAAAGACGCCGTACAGAAATGGCAGCGTCTCGGCGTCGATCTCGCGTGCCGACGCAAGGCGCATGCGCTTGCCGTCGAAGACGAAGCCGCAGAGCGCTTCCGGGCGGCGGAGCTGCCGGTTGTGGAGCGGCGAGCGCTCTTTCACGAGGCGCGCTTCGGCGAGGAGGGCGCCAAGCTCTCCCACCGTGCGCTGCCATTCGATGCGGCGCACGCCGCGGATCCATGTCGCGTTGGAGTAGAAATGCTGCAGCACCCGCGAGCGCATCGTGCGGCTCTTGCCGATATAGAGCGGCGGCCCGCTTTCGGCGCACAGGAGGTAGACGCCGGGCGCTTCCGGCACGGCGTCGATCTCGGCGCGGTCGAGCTCGGGCGGCAGCGCGGGCTCCTTCGCGACCTGGCGCGCCGCGACCGAGAGCACATCCTCGCCGTGCTCCTCCGCCGCAATGCGCAGAAACGCCCAGAGCGCCTGCGCATCCGGCAGGGCGCGATGGCGCGCGTCGCAGGCGATGCCATGGCGCTCGATCAGACTGTCGAGATCGTGCCCGCGCTCGCGCGGATAGAGCCGGCGAGCGAGCTTCACGCCGCACACCGCCGGCGCATGGAACTTGATGCCGGCACGATCGAACTCACGGCGCAGGAAACCATAGTCGAAGCGCGCGTTGTGCGCGACGAAAACCCGACCGGCGAGGCGCTCATGGAGATCGGCGGCGAGCTCGGCGAAGCGCGGCGCTTCGGCAAGCATTTGCGCCGTGATGCCGGTGAGCGCCTGGATCTCCGAGGGCAGCGTGCGCCCGGGATTGACGAGCGTCGACCACTCGCAAACGACTTCGAAGCGCTCGACCTCGAGGACGCCGATCTCGGTGATGCGGTCCTCGGCCGCTCGCGTGCCGGTCGTTTCGAGGTCGACGACGGCAAGCGGCGCGTGGCGAAGATCCATCTAGTCGGCCTTCATGTCGCTGCTATTGCGAGTGCCCAAAAAGCGGGCATGGATGTATATCCAGTATGCTAAACCATGCGGACGAAGCCGGGCTCGTCCTCGACGCGCCTCAGCCAGCGCCGGATTGCCGGGTAGCGGGCGAGATCGAAGCCGCCGTCCGGCGCGCAGTGCGTGTAGGCGTAGAGCGCAATGTCGGCGACTGTGTAGCGGCGAGCGGCGAAGAACGGCTCGGCCTCCAGGTGCTCTTCCATGATGCGAAGCGCCTGCTCGCCGCGCTCGCGTAGCCGGGGCAGCTCCGCGCGACGCGGCGTATCGGGGGGCAGGTAATGGCAGATGTAGCGAGCGACCGCGATGTAGGGCTCGTGGCTGTACTGCTCGAAGAACATCCACTGCAGCATTCGCGCATGCGCCGTGCGCTCTGTCGGCAGGAGGGGCGTCCCGTGCGCGAGGTAATGAAGGATGGCGTTGGATTCCGCGAGAAACGATCCGTCCTCGAGCTCGACGGTGGGGACCTTGCCGTTCGGGTTGCGTGCCAGGAATTCTGGCGTGCGCGTCTCGCCCTTGGCGGAGTTCACCTCGATCCAGCGGTAGGGAATGCGGAGTTGTTGAGCGGCGAGCTTGACCTTGTAACAATTACCGGAGTCCGACATGCCGAAGACCGCGATCACACGGCCATGTTAGCGGTCCAAGAGTTCATGCGATGGCACTGGATCGCGGCTGCGGCCCTCATTCTTAGCGCGTGCACGCCGATGCAATGGGTACGGCCCGACGCAAGCGCGGAAGAGATCGCGGCCGACGAAGCCCAGTGCCGCGATCAGGCCTGGCGCGAGACGAACGTTCGCTACCTCGACTACGGGCCCTTCGGGCCGTGGATGAGTCGCGACCTCCTCGGCCGGCCGCTCTTCTATCCGCCCTACGGGCCCTTCTTCGATCCGGCGATGGAACGCTCCTTCGACGAGTCGCGCCTCACCGACTTCTGCATGCGCGCGAAGGGCTACGAGCTCCAGCCGGCGTCCGAATAGATCGGGGACGGAGCCCGATTTAGTTCGGGCTCCGTCCCCGAATTCAGGCTGTGGCGATCCAGCCTTCGCCTGGAGGCGCGTGTGCCGGGATGCCGTAACCGGCGCGCGTGGCCGCCCACGCGGCCTGCACGGCGCAGATGACGGCGTCCAGCAAGTCGCCCGAGCCATCCGCGATCACGGTTTTCCCGAGCGCCGGAGCGATGCCGAGCCGCACGCCAAGTGGCTTCGCGCGCTTCAGCGCCGCCATCACCTCGGCGCGCACCGCGCGCCGTTCGCGCGTGTGCTCGGCTCGGGTGTCGCTCTTGTACGAGGCGCGCAGGCCGAGCTGTTTTCGCACGAGGAGGCCGGGATACGCCTCGAGCGCGACGCGCGATCGGTCGCCGCTCGCGAGCGCCGGCACGTGCACTCTGGCGGCGACGATGCGCGGCGCGCCTTCGTGAAACATGAGCGCAACCGGCGGATTGACGAGCTTCATCGGGCTCGACGAGCCCGCCGGATAGTCGGTCGCGCGATGCGCGTAGCGCTTTCCCGGCGCGCGCGTATTGCGATAGGCGTCGAGCGCCGCGCGCAGCTCGACGCGCGTCATCGCCGCGCAATGCGCGACGAGCGCGGGCCACTCGGCGGGCCAGCGCAGGTCCTGGACGAGCTCGCGCGGCAGGCTGAACGGAAAATCGAAGCCGCCGACCCAGGGGCCGGCGCGCGCGAGCAGCGCCTCGAACTCGGCAAAGGTGGCGAGCCGCTCGACGTCTTGCACCCGGAGCACGCTACCAGTGAGCAGCGCGACGGCCGCGGTGATCGGTTTCGCGCGCCGCGGCGCGCAAGTGAAGTCGACGCCATAGATCCTCAACGAAGCTCGTCGCGAAGCGCGCTGAGCGGTGCCGAGGTATGGCCGGGACGCCAGACGAGCATCGTCCGCGCGTTGGCAATTGCCGCGGGCAGCGAGTGCACTGCGACCTGCGATTCGATGCCGGTTACGCGCAGCACGGACTTCGGCACCACGGCGATGCCGCTTCCCGCGGCGACGCACGCGGTGATCGCGTGGTAGGAGCCGTACTCCATGACGCGCTCGGCCACGACCTCCGAGCGTCCGAGCCAGGATTCGAGTCGCCGCCGATACGAGCATCCCGTGGTGAAGGCGAGGATCACGCGCTCGCCGATATCCTGCGGCCGGCGCACCGGGCCGTGGCTCTTCGGCGTGATCAGCACCAGCTCTTCGCTAAAGGCATGCGCGCTTTCCAGGTCCTTGGCCGGGAACGGCTCGGCGACGAACGCGGCTTCGATCTCGCCACGATGCACGCGATCGACGAGCGCGCCGCTCGTGCCGGTGGAGAGCTCTAGCCGCACCGCG
>JBHELS010000304.1:0-13431 GCA_046263015.1 Burkholderiales bacterium
GCCGCGCCGCTCGGTCGTGCCGGTCACCTTCAGCGGCTCGACCGCCGCGCCGTTACGGAACTCCATCTGGTGCACCTTGCCGTCGCGCCAGATGGTGAGACGCAGCCACTCGGACAACGCGTTTACCACCGAGACGCCGACGCCGTGCAGACCGCCTGAAACCTTGTAGCTGTTCGAATCGAACTTGCCGCCCGCGTGCAGCTCGGTCATAACGATCTCGGCGGCGGAACGCTTGAGCTCGTCGTCTTCCTTGATGCCGGTGGGAATGCCGCGACCGTTGTCGATCACGGACACCGAGTTGTCCGTATGCACGGTCACCGTGATCTCGTCGCAGAAACCGGCGAGCGCCTCGTCGACCGCGTTGTCCACCACCTCGAACACCGTGTGGTGAAGCCCGGTGCCGTCGGACGTGTCGCCGATGTACATGCCGGGGCGCTTGCGGACCGCCTCGAGTCCCTTCAGGACCTTGATCGCGTCAGAACCGTATTCTTCGGGATTGGCGGCCAACGTTAGATCCTCATCGGCATGACGACATATTTGAAGCCTTGCTCGCTTGCATAGCTGATGAGCGCGCTCGAGGAGGCGTCGCCGAAAGCGCACTCGAGCTCGGCGCCCGGGACGTTGTTCAGCACGTCGAGCAGGTAATTGACATTGAAGCCGATGTCGAGCGCGTCGCCGTTGTAGCGGACCTCGAGCTCCTCGTTCGCCTCTTCCTGCTCGGCGTTGGAAGAGACGATCTTCAGGCTCGATTCGCCAAGCACCCAACGCACGCCGCGGAATTTCTCGTTGGAGAGGATTGCGGCGCGCTGCAGTGCGTGGCGCAGCGGCTCCCGGCTCGCCTGCAGCCGGTTCTTGTGCTGTGTAGGGATCACTCGCGTGTAATCGGGAAACTTGCCGTCGACCAGCTTCGAGACGAGCTCGATCGCGCCGAAGCTGAAGGCCGCCTGGTTGGCGGAGAGTTCGATGCGCACCTCCTCGTCGGTGTCCGCGAGCAGCTTGGAGAGCTCGAGCACCGTCTTGCGCGGCACGATCGCCTCGTGCCGCGCCTGCGCCGCCGCGAGCGGCATCGAGGTAAACGCGAGCCGGTGGCCGTCCGTCGCCACAAGACGGAGCTCGCCAGCGTCCACCACCATCAACAAACCGTTCAGGTAGTAACGAATGTCCTGCTGCGCCATCGCATAGTGCACGAGGCCCAGTTGCCGTCGAAGAAGCTTCTGCGGCAGGCTTAAGCGCGCGCTCTCGCCGCTCGCCTTGGCAAGCCGCGGAAAGTCCTCGGCGGGCAGGGTCTGCAGGCTGAAGCGGCTGCGCCCGGCCTTGATGACGAGGCGCTTGTCCTGCGGCTGCAGGTTCACCTCGGCGTCCTCGGGAAGCGCGCGCAGGATATCGAGCAACTTTCGCGCACCGACGGTGAACGAGCGCGCATCGCGTGAGCCGCCGATGCCGCTTTTCGCCGAGATCTGGATCTCGATGTCGGTCGCGAGGAACGACACGTTCTCCGAGCTGCCGTCCACGAGCACGTTCGAGAGAATGGGCAGGGTGTGCCGGCGCTCGATGATGCCGCTCACCGCCGAGAGCGGCGCGAGAAGCTCGTCCCGCTTTGCTTTAATCATTCTTCTATTTACCTAATTAGTAGTAGCTAATAGAGGCGGCCTGAAACGTCGGATAACTCCAAAAAGCCTTCCGCGGCGCCTGCTTGCATGCTGCGCGAGGGCCGGGAGAACCTGTGGGGCGATGCGGGAGCGCTGGGGATTGTTTGGCGCGAATCCGCGGGCGCCGGCCTTATTCACAAATCGCACGCGGGTTGCGCACAGCTTGTCCCATCGCTCATCCCTTGAGGACCTGCTCAAGGACGAGGTAGTCGCGGTTGAGCGAGCTGTCGCGGGTTCGGAGGTCGGCGATGGTTCGGCAGGCATGCAGCACCGTCGTGTGGTCGCGGTTGCCGAAGGCCTCGCCGATCTCCGGCAGGCTCATCTGGGTCAGGTCCTTCGCGAGGGCCATGGCGACCTGCCGCGGCCGAGCGACGTTGCGGCTGCGCTTCTTCGAATGCATGTCGGAGATCTTGATCTTGAAGTACTCGGCGACGGTCTTCTGGATGCCCTCGACGCTCACCTGCCGGCTATTCAAGTTGAGGATGTCGCGCAACGCTTCCTTGGCGAGGTCGAGAGACAGCTCGCGCCCGGTGAAGCGCGAGAATGCCAGCACTTTCTTGAGCGCTCCTTCGAGCTCGCGCACGTTCGAGCGGATGTGCTTGGCGATGAAAAAAGCAATTTCCTCGGAGAGAGACGCCGATTCCGCTTCGGCCTTTTTCAGCACGATGGCGACCCGCATCTCGAGCTCGGGCGGCTCGATCGCTACCGTCAGTCCCCAACCGAAGCGCGAGATCAGCCGCTCTTCCATGCCGGCGATTTCCTTCGGATAGGTGTCGCAGGTGATGACGATCTGCTTATGCGCCTCGACCAACGCGTTGAATGCGTAGAAAAATTCTTCCTGCGTGCGCCCTTTGTTGGAGAAAAACTGGATGTCGTCGATGAGCAGCAGGTCGAGCGAGTGGTAATAGCGCTTGAACTCGTCGAAAGACTTCTGCTGGTACGCGCGCACGACGTCGGTCACGTACTGCTCAGCATGGATATACCGGATACGGGCCTGCGGCCGGCCGTCGGCGAGCTGATTGCCAATCGCCTGCACGAGGTGCGTTTTGCCAAGTCCCACGCCGCCGTAGACGAAAAGCGGGTTGTAGGACGTACCCGGATTCTCGGCGACCTGGATCGCCGCCGCGCGCGCAACCTGGTTCGCCTTGCCGGTGGCGAAGCTCTCGAACGAAAAGCTGCGGTTGAGCCGGGAGCGCTCCTGGATCGGCGGCTCCGCCGTAGCCCGGGCTGGCGTGGCAACCGGCCGGGCCGGCGCTTCCGAACCTCGCGCCAACACCAGCCGCAGCCCCAGTTCGCGACCGCTCGCTTCGGCGGCGAGGCGCTCGATGCGAGCCGCGAAGCGCTCGCGCACGAGCTCAAGCACGAATCGATTGGGCGCCGCCAGCGTCAGCGTGTCTTCGGGCGCCTCAGCATCGGGCGCAAGCGGCCGAATCCAGGTATTGAACTGTTGCGCGGGCAGCTCCTGCTCGAGCCGACGCAGGCAAGCGTCCCAGAGGTTTTGCATCTTTTATTTGGCCTAAACCGAGCCAGAATTTTACCTTGGGCGCGACGGGTTATCCACAGCGCGCGCGCCGCGATTTGTCGATTTGACAACGCGTTCTGGCGCACGCTCTAATACCGCCCTTTTTCGCACTCGGCACAGCCATGAAGCGCACTTACCAACCGTCGAAGACGCGCCGTGCACGGCGCCACGGGTTTCTCGTGCGCAGCCGCACGCGTGGCGGACGAGAAGTCCTGCGCCGTCGTCGCGCTCGCGGCCGTCGGCGCATCGGGCTGTAACGACAGTAGCGGCGCGAAAGCGTTTCGGACTCGATGCCACGCGCCGGCTGCGCGAGAAAGCGCAGTTCGAGCGCCTGCTTCGCGAAGGAACGCGGCGCAGTTTCGGTGGCTACACTTTCTTTATCGGACCCCGCCTATCGCGCACGCCGCGACTGGGCATCCTCATATCGCGCAAGCATGCCGCGCTCGCCGTCGATCGCAATCGCATCAAGCGATGCATCCGCGAGGCGTTCCGGATGGAGCAGGAGTCTCTACAGGGACTCGACCTCCTTGTGCGCCCGCCCTATGGCATGCGCGCTTCGCGCGACACGGTGAAGGACTTGCGCACCTTGCTGCGGCGACTGGCGGCATGATCGCGCGGGCCTTGCGGACGGCCGTTCTCGGCTACCGCTGGTTCATCAGTCCGCTTCTGCCACGCGCATGCCGCTTCCATCCGAGTTGCTCGGAATATGCCGAGGAAGCGCTCCTGCGCCATGGGGCGTGGCGCGGCAGCGTGCTCGTTGTCCGGCGCCTTTGCCGCTGCGGGCCCTGGCATGCCGGCGGTCATGACCCGGTGCCCTGACGAATGGATACGCAGCGGCTGATCCTGCTTTTCATATTCGGCTTCTCGGTGCTGATGCTCTGGGAAGCGTGGCAACGCGAGCACCGGCCGAAGCCGGCCGCCACGACGACCACCGAGCAGCCAGCCGCACCGGCGGCGTCCGCGCCGGCTTCGCCGAGGGCCCCGAACGCCGCCGCACCAGCGCCGGGGACGGGGGGCACGCCGGCGAGCGCGCCCCTCGCCCACGGCGAGACGATCCGCGTTACCACCGACGTCGTCATCGCCGAAATAGACACCCTCGGCGGGACGCTGAAGCGCCTCGAGCTTTTGCGCCACAAGGACTCGAACGATCCAGACAAGAACTTCGTCCTCATCAGTCCCGCCCACCAGTACGAGGCGCAAAACGGCCTGACGGGTGAGGGCGGGCCGAATCATCGAAGCTTATGGCAAGTCGAGCCCGGTCCACGCGAGCTCGCCGCGGGTGCCGACACCCTGCAGGTACGACTTCGTGCGCAAGGCAAAGACGCCCTGCAAGTCGAGAAGGTCTACACCTTTCGGCGCAATAGCTACGTCGTCGACGTTCAACTGCGGCTGCGTAACGGTGGCCCAGCGCCGCTTGCCACCTATGCCTATTTCCAGTTCACGCATGACGGCAAGCCCGAGGGCAATCGCAATTCAGTGGCGGAGACCTTTGGCGCTCGGAGCTTCACCGGCTTTGCCGTCTACAGCGACGAACACAAGTTCCAGAAAGTGCAGACGTCCGATATCGACAAAGGCAAGGCGGACTCGGACTATGTGAAGGAGGCGAAAGACGGCTGGCTTGCGCTGATACAGCATTACTTCGTCTCCGCCTGGCTCCCCCCGTTGGGGATCCAGCGCGACTATCTGATCGAGAAGCGCCAGGACGGCACCTATGCCGGACGGCTGCTCGTGCCGGTCAGCGTTGCGCCCGGCGCCGAGGCGACCGTGGACGTCCCGCTCTATGCCGGGCCACAGGAGAAGCGCCGCCTCGAGGCGGCAGCGCCGGGCCTCGACCTCGTGGTGGACTACGGCTGGCTCGCGATCATCGCCTGGCCGCTTTTCTGGCTGCTCGAGAAGCTGCACGCGCTCACCGGCAACTGGGGCGTAGCGATCATCCTTCTCACGGTGATCATCAAGCTGGTTTTCTTTCCGCTCTCGGCGGCGAGCTACAAGTCCATGGCGAAAATGAAGCTCATCACGCCGCGGCTGACGAAAATCCGCGAGATGTACGCGAACGACCGTCAGAAGATGAACCAGGCGATGATGGAGCTCTACAAAACCGAGAAGATCAACCCGCTCGGCGGCTGCTTCCCGATCGTCGTTCAGATCCCGGTTTTCATCGCGCTTTACTGGGTGCTCCTTGCAGCGATTGAGCTGCGGCACGCCCCTTTCATCCTCTGGATAAAAGACCTCGCGGCGCTCGATCCGTACTTCGTGCTGCCTATCCTCATGACGGCGACGATGGTGCTGCAAACACGCATGAATCCAACCCCACCCGATCCGGTGCAGGCGAAGGTCATGCAGTTCATGCCGTACTTCTTCAGCATCTTCTTCTTTTTCTTTCCGGCCGGCCTCGTGCTCTACTGGCTGGTCAACAACCTCCTTTCCATCGGCCAGCAGTGGCAGATCCAGCGCATGTTCCAGCGCGACAAACCTGCCCATGCCAAGCGCTAATGAGGTAGGCGCGCGCGACACGATCGCGGCGGTCGCAACGCCGCCCGGCCGTGGCGGCATCGGCATCGTGCGGATCTCCGGCCCTGCGACGGAGCGCATTGCGCGCGCCGTGATGGGTGGGGTACCAGCGCCTCGACAAGCGGAGCTCGCACGGTTCAAGGATGCGCACGGCGAACCGATCGACGAAGGCTTGGCGCTGTTCTTTCCAGCGCCGAACTCCTATACGGGCGAGGACGTCCTCGAGCTGCACGGCCACGGCGGCCCGGTGGTCATGCGCGAGTTGCTTGCCGCGTGTCTCGACGCCGGTGCCCGCGTCGCGGAGCCGGGCGAATTCACCCGCCGCGCGTTTTTCGAGGGGCGGCTCGACCTCGCGCAGGCCGAGGCGGTCGCGGACCTTATCGATGCCGCGAGCCGCGAGGCGGCGCGCAGCGCGCTTCGCTCGCTGAGCGGCGACTTCTCCGCCGCAATTACCGCTCTGCAGGAAAAGCTTATCGAGCTGCGCGCGCTCACCGAGGCGCAGCTCGACTTTCCGGAGGAAGAGATCGATGTCGTGTACCGCCGGGAAAGCGCCGAGCGGCTCGCGAGCGTGCGCCGCGCTTTGGATGATGTCTTCGCGCGGAGCCGCCAGGGGAGCCTCTTGCGCACGGGGCTGCACACGGTGCTCGTTGGGCGCCCCAACGTCGGCAAGTCGAGCCTCCTCAATAAATTGGCCGGAGAGGAACGTGCCATCGTCACGCCCGTCCCCGGAACGACGCGCGATGCGCTGCGCGAGCCGATGGAGATCGACGGATTACCGCTCGTGCTTGTGGATACCGCAGGTCTTCGCACAAGCGGCGATGAGCTCGAGCGTCTCGGCATGGCCCGTACCCGCCGCGAGCTCGATCGTGCGGATCTCGTCCTCGCCGTGCACGAAGCAGGAAACGATGCGCCGATTGAGACGCCCCTACCCGAAGGCAGCTCGCGCATCGACATTTACAACAAGATCGATTTGCGGCCTTCCTTCCGCGCGCCTAGCGGCGCGATCGCCGTGTCGGCAAAGACGGGCGCCGGGCTCGATGCGCTTCGCGGCGCGATTCTGCGTGCCGCCGGATGGTCGGCCACGGGCGAGACGGTATTTCTTGCCCGTGAGCGGCATCTGCGCGCGCTCTCGGCAGCGGCCAGCCATCTCGAGCGAGCCGCGTCCGAGCTCGAGCGTTGGGAGCTCTTCGCAGAGGAATTGCGTCTCGCTCACCTCGAGCTCGGGCGCATCACGGGCGAATTCACGAGCGACGACCTGCTCGGCGAAATCTTCAAACGGTTCTGCATCGGCAAGTGAGCGTTTCGCCTTGCAGGTGCCTGATCTGAAAAGCTTAATCCGTTCGGCGGAGGCCGCTCGGCGGGCCTTGCGCGGCTCGCCGGTGCTAGAATCGCCGGCCTTGAAGATCGCGATTGGCCGGCCCAGCTTCGCTGGGCCTTTCACTTTCTGGAATGAGGCGCAATGACCGCACCATCCACCGCCCCTGATTGGGTACGCCATCAAGGTCTGCGGAACTGGGTCGCCGAGATTACTCAACGCACGACGCCAGCGGAAGTGTATTGGTGCGATGGCTCGCAGGCGGAGTACGAGCGCCTCTGTGACCAGCTTGTCGCCAAGGGCACTTTCATCCGCCTGGACGAAACGCTCCGCCCGCGCTCGTTCCTCGCCCGCTCCCATCCGAGCGACGTCGCGCGTATGGAGGAGCGGACCTTCATCTGCAGCCGCACTCAGGAAGAGGCCGGACCCACAAATAATTGGGTCGAGCCCAAGGAGATGCGTCGCAAGCTCGAGCAGCTTTTCGATGGCTGCATGCGCGGCCGCACCATGTACGTGGTGCCGTTCTCCATGGGCCCGATCGGCTCGCCCATTGCGCAGATCGGTGTCGAGATCACCGATTCCGCTTACGTCGCTGTCAGTATGCGCCTCATGACGCGCATGGGACGCGCGGTCGTGGACTGGCTTGGCGCGGAGCGTGCGTTCGTGCCCTGCGTGCATTCGGTCGGAGCGCCGCTCGCCGCGGGCGAAAAAGATGTCCCGTGGCCGTGCAATGACAAAGAAAAGTGGATCGTCCATTTCCCCGAAAGCCGCGAAATCTGGTCGTTCGGCTCGGGCTACGGAGGCAATGCGCTCCTCGGCAAGAAGTGCCTTGCCTTGCGTATCGCCTCGGTCATGGCGCACGACGAAGGCTGGCTCGCCGAGCACATGCTGATCCTCGGCCTTGAGGCCCCGTCCGGCGAAAAGAGCTATGTCGCCGCGGCTTTTCCCTCCGCCTGCGGCAAGACCAATTTGGCGATGCTCATTCCGCCGCCGACGTTGAACGGCTGGAAGGTCACGACCGTCGGCGAGGACATCGCCTGGATCAAGCCGGGACCCGACGGCTCGCTGCGTGCGATCAATCCTGAATACGGACTCTTTGGCGTCGCGCCGGGCACTTCGGAGCACACCAATCCCAATGCGATGAAAATGTTGCGCGAAAACGTCGTCTTCACCAACGTCGCGCTCACTCCGGAGGGCGATGTCTGGTGGGAAGGCATGACGGACGCGCCGCCAGCGAAGCTCATTGATTGGCAGGGGCGGCCTTGGACGCCGGAGGACGGCAAGAAGGGTCGGCTGGCCGCGCATCCGAACGCACGCTTTACCGTGCCTGCGCTGCAATGCCCGTCGCTCGACCCGAACTGGGAAGACCCGCAAGGTGTGCCTCTCGAGGCGTTCGCCTTCGGCGGTCGGCGCTCGTCGACCGTGCCGCTCGTCGTGGAGGCGCCGACTTGGGAAGACGGCGTCTACATGGGCGCCACCCTAGGCTCGGAGACCACCGCGGCGATCACCGGCAAGGTCGGCGTGGTACGTCGCGATCCAATGGCCATGCTCGCGTTCTGTGGCTACAACATGGGCGACTACTTCGCTCATTGGCTAAAGATGGGACGCGCGGTGAAGCATCCGCCGCGGATATTCCGGGTGAACTGGTTCCGGCGCGACGCGCAGGGGCGGTTCATTTGGCCCGGCTTCGGCGAGAACATGCGCGTTTTGCAGTGGATCGTAGAGCGCTGCCAAGGTCGAGGGCGCGGGGTAGAGACCCCGCTTGGCGTGATGCCGCGATACGAGGACCTTAACTGGCAGGGGCTCGAGACGCTCACGCCCGCGCAATACGCGGAGTTGAGCCGGATTGATCTTGCCGCGTGGCAAGACGAGCTTCGATCTCACGACGAGCTTTTCGAAAAGCTCGGGAAGCGGCTGCCGAGCGCGCTCGACGCCCGTCGCGGCCGGATGCACGAGCGGCTCGCCGCCTAGCGGCGCGATAACACGTAAGCCGCGATCGCGGCGATCCACGCGGCCGCCGCCGCAGCCCAGAAGGCGGCCGGCGCGCCCCAACGCTCTGCGAGCGTACCGCCGAGCGCCATGCCGAGACCCACGCCTGCGAGAAGCGCGCTTGTCGACCAGGTGAATGCTTCAGTAGCGTGCTCGGCACGGGCCGTCTTGGTCACCAGCATGGATTGAATGATGAGTGCGGGCGCCATGACGATTCCCCCTAGCGTGCATAGCGCGCCGAACGTCAGGGCATCCCACTGCGCGCCGAGCGGCGCGAGGCCCGCGCCCATGGTCGCGAGCATGAGGGCGAACTGGCGCGCAAGCGGCCCCCGCCATGTGCGGCTTCCGTAGGCAAGACCGCCGAAGGCGCTGCCGGCACTCATCACGCCGAGAAACACGCCGGCGAGCGCCGGCCGGTTCACCTGCGCGGCATACGCGGCAACGCCCATCTCCGTTAGACCGAAAGCGATCGCGTAGCAGCCGAAGATCATCACGAGCGTGAGGAAGCGTCGCTCGCCAAGCGGGCCAAGGAGCGAGCTTCGCGTGCGCACCTCGATGCGCCAGCTGCGCAGCGCTTCCGAACGCAGAAAGAGCATCACGCCGACGAGTGCGCACGCTGCGGCGCACGCGACGGCAATGGCAGCCGAGCTCGTCGCAACGAACAGCGCGACGAGCATCGGTCCGGCAATGAACATGACCTCTATCAGCACCGAATCGACCGAATAGGCGGTCGTCAGTGCCGCATCGTGCGCGAAGCGCTGGCGCAGAAATGTGCGCATACACACGGTGATCGGCGGAAATGTGGCGCCGGCCACGATCGCGAGCGCAAAGAGCCACGCGTTCGCATAGCGGTTGGTCACGACCGCGACGAGCGCGGCGAGCGAAGCGGGGAACGCCAGGGCGCAGAGCATGAGAACGCGCCGTGGACCGCGCCGATCGATGAATCGACCGAGCGCCGGCGCGACGAGCGCGAGTCCGGCAACGTACGACGCCGTCACGGCGCCCGCGAGCGCAAAGGAAGCGCTTGCACTTTGCACGAGAAGCACAATGGCGAGGCCGCACATGCCGATCGGCAGCCGGCCAATAATCGAGGCCCAGAAGAGATAAGCCACATCTCGGTTCCGAAGGAGTGATGCATAGGGCGTTAGCATGCGGTGCTGCGCTGCAGCATAGCGCATGTTCCACGTGAAACAGCCGGTCGCGCGCCCGGCGCGGAACACAGCCGCGTAAAATGTCGCACCTCTATGCGCTTCCCCGAAAATTTCGACGTCATTGTGGTCGGCGGCGGCCACGCGGGTACAGAAGCCGCGCTGGCGGCAGCTCGTATCGGGCGGCGCACGCTTCTCCTCACCCACAGCATAGAGACTCTTGGCCAGATGTCCTGTAACCCGTCCATCGGGGGCATCGGAAAAGGGCACCTAGTGAAGGAGATCGACGCGTTGGGCGGGGCCATGGCCATTGCCACGGACGAAGCCGGTATCCAGTTCCGGACGTTGAATGCATCAAAGGGCCCCGCCGTGCGGGCGACACGAGCGCAGGCGGACCGCGTTCTCTACAAGCACGCCATCCGCCGCCGGCTCGAGACGCAGCCGAATTTGACGCTCTTCCAGCAACCTGTGGACGATGTGCTCGTACAAGGCGACCGGGTACTGGGCGTTAAAACGCAGCTCGGCATTGAATTCCGCGCGCAATCGGTAGTGCTGACGACAGGGACATTCCTCGCTGGACTGATCCACGTGGGATTGACGCACCATACGGCCGGGCGGGCAGGCGAGCCCGCGGCCGCAACCCTTGCGGCCCGGCTGCGGGAACTTAAACTTCCCGTGGGACGACTGAAAACCGGGACGCCGCCGCGGCTGGACCGTAGGACGGTCGACGTCTCCGTCATGGAGACTCAACCCGGCGATTACCCGGAACCCGTTTTCTCATTCCTCGGCAGCCGCAGCCTGCATCCAGCCCAGGTTCCTTGCTGGATCACGCACACGAATGAGCGCACACACGACATCATTCGGGGTGCGCTGGATCGCTCGCCCATGTTCACCGGGGTGATTCAGGGGACGGGGCCGCGATACTGCCCGTCGATCGAGGACAAGGTGCATCGGTTTGCCGGCAAGCCGAGCCATCAGATCTTTATCGAGCCGGAAAGCCTATCGACCGAAGAGCTTTATCCCAACGGCATTTCAACAAGCTTGCCGTTCGACGTGCAGCTCGAACTGGTGCATTCCATTCGCGGCCTCGAGCGCGCCCACATCGTCCGGCCCGGTTATGCGATCGAATACGACTATTTCGATCCGCGCGCGCTGCGCCCGTCGTTAGAAACGAAATCGCTGCGCGGGCTCTTCTTTGCCGGCCAGATCAATGGGACCACGGGCTACGAAGAGGCGGCCGCCCAAGGTCTCCTCGCCGGCATCAATGCGGCGCTGCTCGCCCGCGAACAGTCGGCCTGGTATCCACAGCGCGACGAAGCGTACTTGGGCGTACTCGTCGACGATTTGGTGACTCGCGGCGTCTCCGAACCGTATCGCATGTTCACCAGCCGCGCCGAGTACCGGCTGCAACTGCGTGAGGACAATGCGGATTTGCGCTTGACCGAGAGCGGTCGCCGCCTGGGGCTCGTGGATGACGAGCGCTGGAACGTTTTCAACCGCAAGCGCGACGCAATAAGCGCGGAAAGCTCGCGCCTTCGGGACCTTGTTGTGAGCGCTAGCTTCCGGGAAAAGAGAACCGCACTGGAGGTGTTGCGCCGGCCAGAGGTCCATTATGCAGATGTCGCCGGCGCCCACCCCGTGGCGCCCGAAGTGGCCGAGCAGGTCGAGATCCAAACCAAGTACGAGGGATACATCGAGCGGCAGCGCGAGGAAGTGGCCCGGCGCCGGGAATTCGAGTCGCTCGCCTTGCCGCTGGACGTCGACTATCGGGCCGTGCCCGGACTCTCAGTCGAGGTACAGCAGAAGCTCAACCGCCACCGGCCGGAAACGCTCGGCCAAGCCTCGAGGATTTCGGGGGTGACCCCCGCGGCAATCTCGCTTCTGCTCGTGCACTTCAAACGAGGTTTGCCCACATCACAAAAGAGCGCATGACGCCCGCAGTCGCGCTCGAGCGCGGCGTGAATGATCTTGGGATCGTGATCGCGGCGAAGGCTTGCGAGCGGCTGCTCGATTATCTGGCGCTGCTCGCCAAATGGAACGGCACCTATAACCTCACGGCGATCCGCGATCCGCTCGCCATGGTAAGTCACCATCTGCTCGATTCGCTCGCCGTGCTTCCGCACTTGCCGCTATCGGCGAGCGCCCGCGTTGCCGACGCTGCGTCAGGCGCCGGGTTGCCCGGCATACCGCTCGCGCTCGCACGTCCGCAATGGCACGTGGCGCTCATCGACTCGAACGCAAAGAAGTGCGCTTTTCTACGCCAGGCGGCGATCGAGCTCGGCCTCGAGAATGTCGAGGTACACGAAGGGCGCGTCGAGGTATGGCAGCCGCCAACGGGCTTCGCGCTCGTCATCTCAAGAGCGTTTGCACGCCTCGCGCAGTTCGTCGACGCCTGTCGGCACCTTGTCGCACCCGGCGGTCTTCTTGCGGCAATGAAGGGCAAGGAGCCGCGCGAGGAAATCGCAGAACTGCCCGCCGACGTTCATTGCAAAGCGGTGATCGCCGTGCGCACCCCGTTCGTCGATGCCGAAAGGCATCTCGTCGTTTGCGAGTTGCGCGCGTGAGCGGCACGCAAATCCTGGCGGTCGTGAATCAAAAGGGCGGCGTCGGCAAGACGACCACGAGCGTCAATCTCGCCGCGGCGTTCGCCAAGGCCGAGCGGCGCGTATTGCTGATCGATCTCGATCCGCAAGGTAACGGGACGATGGGCAGTGGCGTCGATAAGCGCGCGGCGCCGCGCACCGTATATCACGTGCTCTTGGGCTTGAGCGAGCTCGCAGCGACGCGAATGAAGAGCGAGCAGGGCGGCTTTGACCTCGTGCCGGCGAACCGCGAGCTGGCCGGTGCCGAAATCGAGCTCGTTGAGCTCGCCGGCCGAGAATCGCGGCTAAAAACCGCGCTTGAACCAGTCCTGCCGGAATACGACTTCGTGCTGATCGATTGTCCGCCCTCGCTCAGCTTGCTCACCGTCAACGCGCTCACGGCCGCACATCGCGTCCTCATCCCCATGCAATGCGAGTACTACGCGCTCGAGGGGCTGTCGGATCTCGTGGCGACCATCAAGCGCGTGCGCGCGCACTTGAATCCGAAACTCGAGATCGCAGGACTGCTGCGAACCATGTACGACCCGAGGAACACGCTCTCGCAGCAGGTCTCGCAGCAGCTCGAGACGCATTTCGGCGACAAGGTTTACCGCACGCTCGTACCGCGCAACATCCGCCTCGCGGAGGCGCCAAGCTATGGCGTGCCGGCGGTGCGCTGGGATGCGGGCTCGAAGGGCGCGCAGGCGTACTTCGC
>JBHELS010000305.1:0-4243 GCA_046263015.1 Burkholderiales bacterium
GCGCCCGCCGCCGCCGAGCGGGCCGCATGATCCTCGCGGTCGAGAACGTCTTCCTCGCCTTCGGCGGCGTAAAAGCGCTTCAAGACGTCTCCTTCGACGTGAAGGAGCACGAGATCCGCGCCATCATCGGCCCGAACGGCGCGGGGAAAAGCTCGATGCTGAACGTGCTGAACGGCGTCTACCATCCGCAGAAGGGCAAGATCATTTTCCGCGGTCACGAATTCCGCGGCATGGATCCGCACCGCGCCGCTTCGCTCGGCATCGCGCGCACCTTCCAGAACATCGCGCTCTTCAAGGGCATGAGCGTGCTCGACAACGTGATGAGCGGTCGAAGCCTGAAGATGCGCTGCAACTTCTTGCAGCAGGCGCTCTGGGTAGGACCGGCGAAGCGCGAAGAGCTCAAGCATCGCCGCGCGGTGGAAGAGATCATCGACTTCCTCGAAATCCAGCATATCAGGCGCACACCGGTGGGTCGGTTGCCCTACGGGCTGCAGAAGCGCGTCGAGCTCGCGCGGGCGCTCGCCGCTGAGCCGACGCTGCTCTTGCTCGATGAGCCGATGGCCGGCATGAATCTCGAGGAAAAGCAGGACATGTGCCGCTTCATTCTCGACGTCAACGATCACTTCGGCACGACCATCGTACTTATCGAGCACGACATGGGCGTCGTCATGGACATCTCCAGCCGCGTCGTGGTGCTCGACTATGGCCGCAAGATCGCCGATGGCACCCCCGACGTAGTGCGCGACGATCAGAAAGTGATCGACGCTTATCTCGGCGTGGCGCACGTGTGAAAACCGAAAACCCCCCGGCATGAGCTTTTTCATCGAGGTGCTGGCGGGTGGCCTGCTGGCCGGGGTGATGTACTCGCTCGTCGCGTTGGGCTTCGTGCTGATCTACAAGGCATCCGGCGTGTTCAATTTCGCGCAGGGCTCGATGGTCTTTTTCGCCGCGCTCACTTTCGTATCGCTCACCGAGCGCGGCTGGAATTTCTGGCTCTCGCTCGGCGTGACGCTGATCGCCATGGTTCTCGTCGGCATCGTGATCGAGCGGACGGTGCTGCGGCCGCTCGTCAATCAGCCGCCGATCACGCTTCTGATGGCGACCATTGGCCTCGCCTTTGTCCTCGAAGGCGCTTCGCAGCTCATGTGGGGATCGCAGCCGCACGGCCTCGAGCTCGGCATCCCCGACGTGCCAATCGAGTGGCTGTCGCAGAAATGGAATATCAACATCAGCCAGTTCGATCTCTTCGCCGCGTTCGTCGCCGGCCTGCTCGTCGCGGTCCTCGCGCTCCTCTTCCAGAAGACGCGTATCGGCCGGGCGCTGCGCGCGGTGGCCGATGACCACCAGGCGGCGCTCGCGGTTGGCATCCCCCTGCAGCACATCTGGGCGATCGTCTGGGCGGTGGCCGGTTTCGTGGCCCTGGTCGCGGGCGTCATGTGGGGCGTGCGCAATGGCGTGCAATACGCGCTCACCTTCACCGCGCTCAAGGCGCTGCCGGTGCTGATCCTCGGCGGCTTCGAGTCGATTGCGGGGGCGATCGTCGGCGGCCTGATCATCGGCGCCGGCGAGAAGCTGGCCGAGGTCTATCTGGGGCCATACGTCGGCGGCGGCATCGAGTCGTGGTTCGCCTATGTGATCGCGCTCATTTTCCTGCTCGTGCGGCCGGAAGGCCTGTTTGGCGAAAAGATCATCGACCGGGTCTGAGCGATGCTCTACCGCGAAGCCGGGCAGTTCAAATCAACCTACGCCCAAGACCAGCAGATCTTTCCGATCCTGCAGGACCGAGTTGCGATCGCCGCGCTCCTCGTTGTCGCCTTCGTTGTGCTGCCGGTGATCGGCAACCAATACTGGTTTTCGGCCATCCTGACGCCGTTGCTCATCTTGTCGCTCGCGGCGCTTGGTCTCAACATCTTGACGGGTTATGCCGGCCAGCTCTCGCTTGGCACGGCGGCGTTCATGGCGGTCGGCGCCTTCATGGCGTACAACGCGATGCTGCGCATCCCGCACATGCCGATCCTCGGCGCTTTCGTCGTCGGCGGACTGTCCGCTGCGGCGGTCGGCATCGTCTTCGGCCTGCCGAGCCTGCGCATCAAGGGCCTTTACCTCGCGGTGGCGACGCTCGCCTGCCAGTTCTTCGTGCTCTGGGCGATCAACCGCGTCGGCTGGTTCTCCAACTACAGCTCCTCGGGCGTGATCACGGCGCAGCGCATCGAGATCCTCGGTTACCCCATCGAGCACTCGCGCGACAAGTACCTGCTGACGCTGGCGATCGTTGTCGTCATGGCGCTCGCCGCGAAGAATCTGATGCGCAGCGAGACGGGGCGCGCGTTCATGGCGATCCGCGACATGGACGTGGCGGCGAGTGTGATCGGCATCCCAATGATGAAAACCAAGCTCCTCGCTTTTGCCATAAGCTCGTTCTATTGCGGCGTCGCGGGCGCGCTTTACGCTTACTGCTACCTCGGAACGGTGGAGCCGGAGGCCTTTACGCTCGATCTCTCCTTCCGCGTGCTCTTCATGATCATCATCGGTGGGGTCGGCTCGATCCTCGGCTCCTTTCTCGGCGCCGCATTCATCACCCTCTTTCCCATCTTCCTTAACGTGCTGTCGCGCGCCGCTGAAGCGACTCTCGGCATCGAGATGTCGCACGCCGTGGTCTCGAATGCCGAGGCGATGATCTTCGGCGGCCTGATCATCTTCTTCCTGATCGTCGAGCCGAACGGCCTCGCGCGCCTGTGGCAGATCGCGAAGGAGAAGCTGAGGCTCTGGCCGTTCCCGCACTAGACAGTCGGGGCGGAAGGGCTATACTCGTCCTCCCCTTTCGAAACAGGCTCTTAGGAGGAGGACTGTCATGAAAAGGACCGCATGGGCGCTAGCGGCATTCAGCATCGTCGGCGCCGGCTTCACCGTTACGGCGAGCGCGCAGAAGGAGCAGTTCGTCCCGGCCAACTTCTACTGGGTCGGGCCGTACGCTCCCGGCGGCTCGGGCTTCGGCGGCGGCATCATCGACTACATGCAGATGATCAACGAGCGCGACGGCGGCGTGAACGGCGTCAAGCTCACCTGGGAGAAATGCGAGACGGAGTACAACAACGCGCGCGGCGTCGAGTGCTACGAGCGCGTGAAGAAGCACCCGCCCACGGGCGCGACGGTGATCCATCCGCTTTCTACCGGCATCACCTACTCGCTGATTGAGAAGGCCACAAGCGACAAGATTCCGATCATCTCGATGGGCTACGGCCGCACTTCGGCCGCGGACGGGCGCGTCTTCCCGTACGTCTTCCCGCTGATCACCACCTACTGGTCGCAGGCGACGGTGATGATCAAGTACATCGCGCAGAAGATGGGCGGCTACGACAAGCTGAAGGGCAAGAAGATCGCGCTCGTGTATCACGACTCGGCGTACGGCAAGGAGCCGATCCCGGTGCTCACCGACATGGCCAAGCAATACGGCTATGAGCTCACCACGCTCGCTGTGCCGCATCCGGGGAACGAGCAGCAGTCGCAATGGCTGCAGATCCGGCAGACCAAGCCCGACTGGGTGATCCTTTGGGGCTGGGGCGTGATGAATCCTACTGCGCTCAAGGCAGCGGCCAAGATCGCCTACCCGCGTGATCACATCATCGGCGTCTGGTGGTCCGGTGCCGAGGAGGACGTTCTGCCGGCGGGCTCCGCAGCCAAGGGCTTTATCTCGGCCGGCTTCAACGCGCCGGGGACCGATTTCCCAGTGATGAAGGACGTCCTGAAGTACGTTTACGCCCGCGGTAAGGGCGAGTTCGAGGACAAGTCGCGCATCGGCTCGATCTACCACACGCGCGGCGTCGTCGCCGGTATCGTTACCGTCGAAGCGATCCGCCTCGCGCAGCAGAAGTTTGGCAAGGGCCAACCGATCACGGGCGAGCAGATGCGCTGGGGCATCGAGCACCTGAACATCGACGACAAGCGCCTGAAGGAGCTCGGCGCCACCGGTTTGATGCCCCCTCTCAAGGTGTCGTGCATGGATCATGAGGGCTCGGGTCTCGTCAAGTTCCAGCAGTGGGATGGCGCGAAGTGGAAAGTGATCAGCGACTGGATGGAGCCCGATCGCAAGCTGGTGCGCGACAAGGTCGAGGCGGATGCCGCGCAGTACGCCAAGGAAAAAGGCATTCAGCCGCGCGACTGCGGCAAAGATTCTCTCTGAGCTGTAGTGCAGCCATGAAACGGCGGACTGAACGTCCGCCGTTTTTGTTTTAGCGGGCCGCCA
>JBHELS010000306.1:0-2958 GCA_046263015.1 Burkholderiales bacterium
ATGCCGCCCAGAAGCATGGCGGGCGGGCGCGCGCGATCGAGCGAGCGCCGAGCGAGCTCGAGATACGCGCTCACGGCAGCAATTTCGGCGGCGGCTCGCGATACAGACGGGCCTTCCAGGTGGGAAGCCAGATGCGGCGCAACCGATAGGCGAAGGCGGCGATGCTGTTCCTGAAGATGCGCACGCAAAGCGTGCTGCGATACGCGCTCGCGAGCTGATCCTTGTAGCGATGCTCGCCCCGCAGGAAATCGAAGATTTCGTTTCCCTCGCCGATCGCGTGCTCGACGGCATAGCCGAGAAGCACCTTGCCGGGATTGAGCCGCGCGCGTTCCGGATCGAATCCCGCTTGCATGAGGTACACGCGGTTACGAAAGCGATAGCAGTAGGTGATCGCGGCGAGCTCGTCGTCGACCTCGAGGCAATAGAGCTTGAGCCAGCCGCGGGGCAGGGTCGCCTTCATGATCGAGCGGTGGAATTCGATGTATTCGCGGCTCGCAAACGATTCGCTGCCGCCGGCGTCGCGCCAGCGTCGCTGGTGGAGCTCGGCGAGACGATCGATCGCCTCGTCGAGGCGTCCCGCGTCCTGCCAGACGAAGAAGCGCACTTTGCCGGCGGCGAGCGCCTTTCGGCGCGCGCCTTTCAGGCGCGTGCGGCGGTCCGAGGAGAGCGATTGCAGGAACTGTGACCAGTTCTCCGGCAGATCGATGTAGGCGATGCGCTCGGAGACCCCGGAGATGCGCGGGCGGCGAGCCTCGTCGGCCGCCTGCTCGAGCGCCCGCGGAAATCCGGATTGCGGATCTATGTCGGTGAGCAGGATGACGTCCGCATCGGAGAGCCGGAGCGTCGCTTGAGCGAGCTTTCTCGCCACGACGTCCTCGCGTCCGGGCGCGAGCAGCGGCCCGAGGTCGTCGGGATGGGTGTCGGCGCCGGCACCGACGAAGCGCAGGAGCCGCACCGGGACGCCGAGGATGCGAACCGTCTGAATATAGAGCGCGAGCACGCCCACGGTTTCGCCGTGCTCGAGGGCTACGAGGATGCGAAGCGGTTGCCCCGCGCCGTAGACCTGCCACCATTGGTATTGCCAAACCCATGAGTTGAAGACGCTCGCCGCGGCCGCTTGCTCGTGCAAACGGTTCCAGTCTGGCGCGAGGCGCGCGAATTCGTCGGCGGAGCTGAGGAACTGGACCGAGATATCGCCGCCGCCGGCGTGCCCTGGATGGCTGGCGAGCGGACGCGAAGCGGGGGGAGTGCTGTGCGCCATGCTTTCGTGCACCGACGAAGCGTGGCCCAAAATGAAGTTCGCGACGATGCGCCATGCGAGGTACGCGGCGGTAGGAACGGCGCATCTCGGCTACGCTCGCGCCACGGGATGGGTCATGAGCCGAAAGAGCCAGCCGCGGATCGGTGTCGACGTGGGCGGTACGAAGATCGAGGCGCTCGCGCTCGCGCCCGATGGGCGGGAGGCTATTCGAAAGCGCGTCCTGACACCGCGCGGCGATTACGCGGCGACTGTCATGGCGATCACTTCGCTTGTCGCGGAGATTGGCACAGGGAGCGTTGGTGTCGGCATTCCAGGCGCGTTGTCGCACCTTACAGGACTCGTCAAGAACGCCAATTCCACCTGGCTCATCGGCCGGCCGCTAAAGGAGGATCTCGAGCGCGCGCTCGCGCGGCCGGTTCGCATCGAAAACGACGCCAACTGCTTCGCGCTCTCGGAAGCGATCGATGGCGCGGGCGCCGGAGCGCCGGTCGTCTTCGGCGTCATTCTCGGCACCGGCGTGGGCGGCGGCATAGTGGTGAATAACCAAGTGCTCGTCGGCCGGAACGCGATCGCAGGCGAGTGGGGCCACAATCCGCTGCCGGTCCCGGGCGCGAGCGATCTGCCGCTGCCCGAGTGCTACTGCGGACGCTCGGGCTGCATCGAGACCTATCTTTGCGCTGCGGCGCTCGAGAGAGAGCACCGCGTGCTCACCGGCGAGGAAAGGAGCGCCCGCGAAGTGGCGGGCCTCGACGGCGAAGCGATGAACCGCTACATCGAGCGCCTGGCCCGCGCGCTTGCTGGCGTCGTCAACATCCTCGATCCCGATGTCGTCGTACTGGGCGGCGGGCTTTCCAACATCGAGCGGCTCTATGAGGATGTGCCGCGCCGGTGGACGCGCTACGTCTTTTCCGACCGCGTCGCGACGCGTGTGCTTCGCAATAGGCACGGCGACTCGAGCGGCGTGCGCGGCGCGGCCTGGCTCTGGAACGAATAAAGCGCCTTACGGCGGACTTTTGGCGCCGCGGATGATGATTCGCGCGTATCGCTGATAGGTCCAGTACGCCCAACCCCAGTCGATCATCACCACCAGCCGGTTGCGGAAGTTGATGAGAAAGTAGATATGGGCGACCAGCCATACGAGCCAGGCGCAAAAGCCCGAGAGCTTGACGCGTCCGATAATCGCGACGGCGGCGTTTCGCCCGATGGTCGCGAGCTGGCCGTAATCGCGGTAGCGGAAGGCCTCAGGCTCGCGGCCCTCCAAGCGTCGTGCCAGATTGCGCGCCGCGTGGCGGCCCATCTGCTTTGCGGCCGGCGCGATGCCGGGCACGCCTTCGATCGAGGCGAGGTCACCGACGACGAAGAGCTCTGGGTGCCCGGGCACCGAGAGGTCCGGCGCTACCTTGACGCGGCCCGCGCGATCGAGCGGCGCGCCGAGCGCCGCGCCGAGCGGTGAGCTGCGCACACCGGCAGCCCAGATCACGGTCTTCGCGGCAACCCTGTCTTCGCCGAGCGAGACGCCTTCGGCATCGATGCCGGTCACGAGTCGGCCGGGCCATACCGTGACGCCGAGGCGCTCGAGCGCGAGCTGCGCTTTCGCCGAGAGCTCGGGCGGATAGGGCGGCAAAACGCGGTTTGCGCCTTCCACCAGCACGACGCGCGCGGTATGCGGATCGATCCGGCGAAATTCGCCCCGCAGC
>JBHELS010000307.1:0-4203 GCA_046263015.1 Burkholderiales bacterium
GGCATGGATCCGTACCAGGCGCTGGTGCCGCTGCAAAACACCGACCGCCCGGAGGTGCAGGACATCGTCGCGCGCATGCGGCGGCTGCTGGACGAGTACCACGAGCGCGTGCTGATCGGCGAGATCTACCTGCCGGTCGAGAGGCTGGTGAAGTACTACGGCGTGAACCTGCAGGGCGCGCAGCTGCCGTTCAACTTCCAGCTGGTGAGCGCGCCGTGGGACGCGCCGCATCTCGCACGGCTGATCGAGGAATACGAGCGCGCGCTGCCCGAAGGCGCGTGGCCGAACTGGGTGCTCGGCAATCACGACCAGCACCGCATCGCCTCGCGCATCGGACCGGCTCAGGCGCGCGTGGCCGCCATGCTCCTCCTTACCTTGCGCGGCACGCCGACCCTTTACTACGGCGACGAGATCGGCATGCGCGACGTCGACATCGCGCCGCACGAGATCCAGGACCCGTTCGAGAAGAACGTGCCGGGGCGCGGCCTGGGTCGCGATCCCGAGCGCACGCCGATGCAATGGAACGCCGCCGCCAACGCCGGCTTTACCACCGGCAAGCCGTGGCTGCCGGTCGCGCCGGACTATCGCGAGGTGAACGTCGCTGCGCAGCGCGACGCGCCGGGCTCAATGTTGCGGCTCTACCGCGAGCTGATTGCGCTGCGTCGGGGCGAGCCCGCACTCGAAGTCGGGCGCTTCGAGCCAATCAAGACCGAGGGAGACGTACTCGCATACATACGGCGCGCAAGCCGCGACGAAAGCCATTTCCTCGTCGCGCTGAATCTTGGCCAGCAGCCTCAGAGCGTGCGCACCAACCTGTCGGGGACCATCGCCATCTCCACCCACCTCGACCGCAGGGGAGAGCGGATCGAGGGCGCGATCGCGCTGCGCCCCGACGAAGGCGTCATCGTGAGATGGGCGGCATAGACTGGCGCGTGAATGCGCGCCGCTGCGTTTAGCGCCGCGCTCGACCGACCAGCGACTTGGCGGGCCCTACTTGGCGACCTGCCGCTCGCGCAGCTCGTCGAGCGTCTTGCAGTCGATGCAGAGCGTCGCGGTCGGGCGCGCTTCGAGGCGCTTCAGACCGATCTCGACGCCGCAGCTGTCGCAATAGCCGTACTCGTCTGCGTCGATGCGCGCGATCGTCTCGTCGATTTTCTTGATGAGTTTGCGCTCCCGGTCGCGGTTGCGGAGCTCGAGCGCCATGTCCGATTCCTGGCTTGCGCGATCGTTGGGATCGGCGAACACGGTCGCCTCGTCCTGCATCGTATGGACCGTGCGATCGATCTCCTGCGAGAGCTCGGCCTTCAGCGTCTCGAGGATCTTGCGGAAATGGCTGCGCTGCTTCGCGTTCATGTACTCCTCGCCCTTCTTCGCGGCGTAGGGCGTGAAGCTTTTTCTAGTCAGTTCAACAGCCATTTCTTGCAGCCTAAAAAAGTGGAGCGCTTTTGTAGCAGAAAAGCCCCCCCGACACAAGCCGATTGCGTTGCCGCAAAGTGGAGCTAAGAGTATCATTTGCCGCGAATTTTCGGGGTGTGGCGCAGCCTGGTAGCGCGCCTGCTTTGGGAGCAGGATGTCGGAGGTTCAAATCCTCTCGCCCCGACCAAATTTGCGCTGAACGTTTGCTCGGCTGCCCGTAGCTCAACCGGATAGAGCAACGGCCTTCTAAGCCGTAGGTTGTGGGTTCGAGTCCCGCCGGGCAGGCCAACAAGCAACGAACAGTGGTGGCCGTAGCTCAAAGGTAGAGTCCGGGGTTGTGATCCCCGTTGTTGTGGGTTCGAGTCCCATCGGCCACCCCACTTCCAGCCATGGCGATCGAGCGCGAGCTCACGTTCCGTCTCGCTTCACGTTCGGCGAGCGCGTTTGCAAAAGCGCTCGCGCTTGGACGGGCTCAGCGGTTCGCCTCGACGTATTTCGACACGCCGCGACATGAGCTGCGCCGCGCCCGCGTCGCGCTCAGGCTGCGGCGCGCCGGGCGTCATTCGCTGCAGACAGTGAAAGCCGACGTCGCCGCATTCGCCCGCGGCGAATGGGAGACCGAAGCTCCGCTCGGGCGTTTCGACTTCGCACACTTGCCGCTTGCGGAGATCCGCGACGCGACCGGCCTCGACATCGAAGATCTCGCGACGCGTCTTGAGCCGCAGTTCGAGACACGCTTCGCCCGGCGCGCGGCGGAGATCAGTGTCGGCGACGCGACAATCGAAGCAGCCCTCGACCATGGCGCGATCACCGCGGCGGGGCGCCGCGAGCCCATCCTGGAGGTCGAACTGGAACTCAAGAGCGGCGAGCCGCGCGTACTTTTCCGTTACGCGCGGTCACTCGTCGAGCCCTTCGCGCTGCAGCTCGCGCTCGAAAGCAAAGCCGAGCGCGGTTACCGCCTCGCGCAGGGCGCAGGCGTCGCGCCGCCGCGCAAATGGCAGTGCCCCGAGCTCGCAGGCGCGACGCCGGCGAGGGCGCTCGGCCTGCTCGTGAGCGCGGCACTCGCACAGGCCGCCGCCAATGCGTGCGGCCTTGTGGACTCGGACGAGGCGGAATATCTTCACCAGCTGCGCGTGGCGTTTCGGCGGCTTCGCGCTACGCTCGTCGCCTTTCGCGCGCTCGAGCCCGAGGCGAGTCGTCTGAAGCGTCGCTTGCGCGCCTTGTCGCCGACCCTCGGAGCCGCACGCGATTGGGATGTATTCGCCGCCTCGCTGCCAAAGAGAAGCGGGCTCGCTCGCCGTGCGCGCAAGCGCCAGGCCGAAACTTGGCGCGCCGCGCGAGCCCTGCTCGCTAGCGCGGCCTTCAGCGATTTCCTGCTTCGCGGCTTCGAATGGGTCGAGAAGGGCCACTGGAACCACACGTCTGCGCCGCTCGCCGCCTTCGCCGCGCAGGCGCTCGAGCGCCTGCACCAGAAGGCATTGAAGTTCGCCGAACGCATCGATTGGCAGGCACCCTCGGAGCGCCACTCGCTTCGCATCCGGGTGAAGCGGTTGCGCTACACGTGCGATTCGCTCGCCGCGTGCTTCACGCCTGCCGCGGTCGCACCTTATCTCGCCGCCCTCGAGGTGCTACAGGACGATCTCGGCGAGCTGAACGACATTGCCGTTGGGCGGCGCCTCGCGGGCGAGCTTGCCGGCGGTGCGTTGCTCGAGCGTCGGTTCGCGGGTCGCGAGCGGCGCCTTATCGGCCGCCTTTCACGCGACTGGCGCTCCTTCCGCGCCTGCCCGCCGTTCTGGCGTTCTGCAAGCTGAACACCTCGGTCTTCGGCCAGCCGAGTCCAAGCGCGCCGAAGCGCCGCTGCACGGCGGCCCGGGCGTCGCCGACCTCCGCGATAAGGAGGCCTTCGGGCGCAAGGTGGGCCGGTGCTGCAGCGAGGATGCGGCCGATGACCTCGAGGCCGTCCGCGCCTCCCGCAAGAGCGATGCGCGGCTCATGCCGGTACTCCGGTGGCAGCGCGGCCATTTCGGCCGCTCTAACGTAGGGCGGGTTGGTGACGATCAGGTCGTAGCGCTTGCTCGTCAAGGCGGCAAAGAGGTCGGAGCGATAGAGTTGCACGCGGCGCCCAAGCCGGTGCCGCGCCACGTTCTTGCGCGCGACGGCAAGCGCCGCCGGCGAGATATCGGCGCCATCGACGAGCGCGGCCGGAAAGGCGCGCGCCGCGAGAATCGCGAGGCAGCCGGACCCCGTGCACAGATCGAGAACGCGACGAACCGCGCGCTTGGCAAGAAACGGCTCGGTGAGAAGCTCGGCAATGTGCGAGCGCGGGACGATGACCCGCTCGTCCACGTAAAACGCTTGGCCGGCGAGCCAGGCTTCCTTGAGAAGGTAAGCGAGGGGCAGGCGCTCGGCGATGCGCCGCGCCGCGAGGCCCTCGATGCGCTCGAGATCCGCGCCTGTCGCCTCACGCCCGAGATCCGTGCCAAAAGCGAGGCCGAGACCGCGGAGCACCAGCCAGGCCGCTTCATCGCGCGCATTGTCCGTGCCGTGGCCATAAGCAAGGCCGGCGACGGCAAAGCGCCTCGCCGTGCGCTCGATCAACTCGGCGAGCGTCAAGGAAGGAGGAGCGCCCGCAGCGTGTCGAGATAAATGAGCGGGAGGACCTCTAGCTCTGCGAGCGCGATGTGCTCGTTCAGCTTATGGATGCTCGTATTCACCGGCCCGATCTCGATCACCTCGGGACAGATATCGATGATGAAGCGCGCATCCGAGGTGCCGCCCGTCGTCGAG